>NZ_JAQQPT010000010.1:0-229842 GCF_036688725.1 Pseudomonas lactucae
TGAGCACAAACGCAAACGCCCCGAACAAGTCGGGGCGTTTGCTGGAACCACCATCAGTGTGTTTTCACACAGCCTGAAAAGGCGGGTTTTTTAAAGGGCTCCACGGACGTTACTGGCGGTCAGTGGAACAAAAGATGGTGCCCGAAGCCGGAATCGAACCGGCACGCCCTTACGAGCGGGGGATTTTAAGTCCCATGCGTCTACCAGTTTCGCCATTCGGGCGGCAGCGCGTGTTGCAGGGTTGGGAATATATAGATCCAGGCGCTTCGATGCAAGGATGCGGGGCAGCTTTCTTGAATCACCGAACGGGTGAAAAAGCTTGCTAGATCAGAGGGCTAGGTAAGCATCTGGAGGAATAGTCGCAGCCTCAATAGCCCGGCAGACCCTGGCCAAAATCCTCCTCGCGCTGCCCAGCGCACACTAAAATCCCGGCGCGAAGGCCGGGACCGTGGTTGCGCACTGCGCATCAATGCTCAGGATGTTCGCTCGTCACCGACTCGGCAGCCTCCACATCAGACATATCCTCTTCGAGCGGTGCTTCGTCGTCCGGCGGCAGTGGGATTTTATCCTCATCATGCCTCGGATCGTGCCCTGTCTCGTTGTCCGTATTGCGGGTCACCGCCTGTTGTGAAAGGTTTCCGGGGGCGTTCTTGTCGATATCCATGCTGGCTCTCCGTTCTGGGCTCGGAATATCCGCGCTTGACGATAAGAGTCGCCGGGTGACCGCAGGTGCCAAGGTTTAGACGAATGGCGTCCCCAACCCTCAACCGTTAACCGTCAGCCCGGAATACACCCCCACCGGCATCTTGTAACGGTGCGGTTGCTGTCGAGCCAACTGCGCCTGCACCTGCGCAACGGCTTCCAGCACGCGCTGGGCCCACTGTTTGTCTTGCGGATCGACCACGACCACGCGGAAACCGTGGTCATGGCCCTCAAGCTGCACGCCTTCGGAGTCATCGACGTGCAAGTCGATGTCGAACGCCGGCGGAAACTTCGATGGCGGGTTCGACAGCCCGCGTTCGGTGAGGGCCTGGTTATGCCGCACGCTGTTGACTACACCGTCGACGTGGATCCCGTACAGCAACAACCAACGTCGAATGTAGGACGGGGTGCGACCGGATGAGGTATAGACCCACACACTGCATCCCTGGCGACGCAGCTCACGCGTCAGCGAACGGGCGCCGTGGCGCAGTGGTTCGCCCAACCAACGATGCAGACAGGCCGGCAACCGGCTGTGTTCGGTCGCGCTGTGGTGAAGCTGGCAGGCCAGCGTGTCATCGATATCGAACGAAATACGGATACGCGGTCGCTTGAACGCGCGTTTGATTGTCTGCAACACCGAATACCTTCTCATCGATAACCGCCCTGATAGACGGACGCAGGCGTGTCGTGCAGGAAAAACTTCATGGGATCTGGAGCGTTATTCTCCAGGAACGCAGCATATTTTTTCTTGATCTTGGGCAACTCGTACAACGCCTTGACGCCATGCTTGGCGGAATTACGGATGACCGAGGACGGGTTGAAGTAGCCCTCGGCGTTATCCAGGGTCAGCACGAAAGGCGGCAGCCCCTCGCGCATCAGCAGGTAACTGACGATCAGCGAGCCGCTGCGGTGATTGCCCTCGATGAACAACTGCGGCTTGCTGAGGCCCCGCACGTAAACCCCCGCGGCACGCTTCCAGACCGATTCACTGTGATGCTTGCAGTACCAACTGTACAAATCCTTGATGCCGCCTTCAACGTTGTTGAAGAAGTGTTCTTCGGTCGCCGCCAGGTGCTGGGCGTATTCCTGCCGGCGTGCCGGGTTCTTGCCGCAGAGCACGGTGGCATTGATCTCCAGCATCAGGTTCAACTGCTGAAGATCGAACAGGTCGACACCGCGCGCAACGTAGTCGTCAATCAGGGCATACCCCTCGAGCACGTTCTGCAGCACCTCGTCGGTCAACGGGTCGCGTGGCTCGGTAAAGTCCCGGCTGAGCGCGGCAAAGTGACGCTGGAGCTCACGCAGTGCGCGCTCAATAGCCGATAAGTCCAGACGACGTGTTGCAATCATCAGCTGAACTTACCGCTGATGTAGTCACCGGTCATTTGCTCGCGCGGGTTTTCGAAGATCTGCGCAGTGGGGCCCATCTCGACCAAATAGCCGGTGCGGGTGCCCTGGGAAATATCCACCGAGAAAAACGCCGTGGTGTCGGCCACGCGAATCGCCTGCTGCATGTTGTGGGTTACCAGCGCGATGGTGTAATCCTTCTTCAACTCCACCATCAGTTCTTCGACCCGGCGAGTGGCGATCGGGTCGAGTGCCGAGCACGGCTCATCCAGCAGCAAGACTTCCGGCTCGGTGGCAATAGCGCGAGCGATGCACAGACGTTGCTGCTGACCACCGGAGAGCGACAAGCCGCTGACCTTGAGCTTGTCCTTGACCTCGTCCCACAGCGCGGCGCCTTGCAGCGCATGTTTCACGCGGTCGCCCAAATCGCCCTTGTAGCGATTGAGGCGCAGGCCAAAGGCGACGTTATCGAAGATGCTCATCGAGAACGGGTTCGGCTGCTGGAACACCATGCCGATGTAGCGACGCACCACCACGGGATCGACGCCCTTGCCGTACACGTCCTGGCCGAGGAAGTGCACATGGCCCTCGAAGCGGAAGCCCTTGACCAGGTCATTCATGCGGTTGAGGCTGCGCAGCACGGTACTTTTGCCGCAACCGGAAGGCCCGATGAAGCCGGTGATCTTGTTCTTTTCGATAGGCACATGGCTGTCACGCACGGCCATGAAGTTGCCGTAGAAAATCTTGTCCAGCTTGCAGTCCATGACCACAGGCGACTGGGTAACAAACGGAGCGGCTATTTGCGCATTGGGTAAGTTCAAAATTCAGGTGCTCCCGTTCTTAATACTTGGGTTTGCCGAAAATACGGCTCACGACATTCACGACCAGCACGATCATCACCAACACCAGCGAGGCCGCCCAGGCGAGCTCAAGCTGATTGTCGAAGGGCATGCCGGAAAAGTTGTAGATCAGCACGGCAAGGGACGCCGTGGGATTCATGACAGCCAGGCTGCCGTCGTGGTAGATCCAGTAGTTGCTGAACAGCGCGGTGAACAACAGGGGCGCGGTTTCGCCGGCGGCGCGGGCCACGGCAAGCATGACGCCAGTGAGGATTGCGGGCATGCCGGTGGGCAGCACGATTTTCCAGATCACCTGCGAGCGGGTGCAGCCCATGCCGTAGGCGGCGTCCTTCATGATCTTGGGCACCATCCTCATCGACTCTTCGGCCGTCAGCACCACGATCGGCAGCATCAGCACCGCCAGCGCCACCCCACCTGCCGGGGCCGAGTAGGTCCCGGTGGTCATCACCACCAGCGCGTAGGCAAACACGCCGGCCAGGATCGACGGCAAGCCGGTGAGCATTTTGGCGGCGAAGCGCGATGCGTTCGCAAGCTTGCTGTCGGGCCCCAGCTCCGCCAGGAACACCGCTGCCAGGATGCCGACCGGTACGGCGATCGCCGCCGCGATACCGACCATGACAAAGGTGCCCGCCATGGCATTGCCGAAGCCGCCGCCCGTTTCGAAACCGGTGGGCGGCAACTCGGTAAACACCTCAAGGCTCAGGCGTGCACCGCCTCGGGTAATCAGCATATAAAGCACGGAGATCAGCGGCACGGCGGCCAGCAGTGCGCCGAACCAGACCAACGAGGTCAAGACCAGGCTGCGCAGGGCACGGCCTTCGAAGCGGCGCTGCAGGCTGGGCAGCGCAGCGGTAGGCGTGGAGAGGTTGGTCATTGTTTGGTCCCCCGCTGGGCGTAGAGCATGATCATCGAACCCGCGACATTGACCAGCAGCGTGATGAACATCAGCACCAACGCCGCATACATCAACACCTCGATCTCGTTCGGCCCGGCTTCGGGAAAGTTCAGCGCCAACAAGGCCGCCAGGGTATTGGCCGGGGCAAACAGGGAAAGGGAAATGTTGTTCGCATTACCCACCAGCATCGCCAGGGCCATGGTTTCACCCAGGGCGCGGCCCAGGCCCAACACCAGGGAGCCGAAGATGCCGGTCGCCGCCGAGGGCACCATCACCTTGAGAATCGCTTCCCAATGCGTCGTGCCCATGCCGTAGGCAGCCTGTTTGGTTTTCATCGGCACCGCGGTGAGCGCGTCCTGGGACACCGCCGCAATCGTCGGCAGGATCATGATCGCCAGTACCAGCGCGGCGGGCAGCAGGCCCGGCCCGCTCAGGGACGTGCCAAAAAACGGGATCCACCCAAGCTCGGTGCTCAACCAGGTCGTCAGCGGCCGAATGGCGGGGATCACTACGTAGATCCCCCACAGGCCGTAAACCACGCTGGGGATGGCCGCGAGCAATTCGACGATGGTGCGAAATACCGCAGCCAGCTTGGCGGGAAGAAAATCCTGAGTGAGGAAAATCGCCATGCTGACACCGAAGAAACCGGCGATCAGCAACGCGATAAAGGCACTGTACAGCGTGCCCCAGATTGCCGGCAGAATGCCGTACTTGCCTTGGTTAACGTCCCAGACACTGCCGAACAGCACATCAAAACCGTGCTTTTCCATACCTGGCAATGCCTTGCGCCCCACTTCGAACACCAGCGCGAAGACCAGCGCCAGCACCAGCACCACGCCGATGCGTGCAAGCGCACGGAAGGTGCGATCAACCATAAAGTCCTTGGTGGACGGCGGCTGGCACGCAGAGTCCGGGTTAACCGGTACGACAAAAGGAGTGTTCATGGGTTGATTCCGAAACAGGGAGGAAGCACGCCGGCATGGCTGACCGCCCATGCCGAGCGTGACCTGGCAAGCCTTACTTAATGTTGGCGGAAGCTTTGCGAACCTGATCGACTACCGAAGCTGGCAGAGGGATGTAGCCCATCGAGTCAGCGATTTTCTGACCTTCGGTCAGGCTGTACTCGACCATTTCACGCATGGCTTTGGCCTTGGCCGGGTTGCCGTTGTCCTTGCGGAAGATCATCCAGGTGTAGGAGGTGATCGGGTAGGACTTGGCACCGTCCGGATCCGGCAGCCAGGCCACCAGGCTTTCCGGCATTTTCACCGCAGCCAGTGCTTCTGCACCGCTTTCGGCGTTCGGCACCACGTAGTGGCCGGCCTTGTTCTGCAACTGGGCGAAGTCAACCTTGGCCAGCTTGGCGAAACCGTATTCGATGTAGCCAATCGCGCCTGGGGTCTGGCGCACGGTGGCGGTCACGCCATCGTTCTTGGGCGACTTGATGAACTTGTCGGTGGCAGGCCAGTTGACGGTGTTGCCTTCACCCATTGCTTCCTTGAAGCCAGGGTTGATGGCCGACAGGTGCTTGGTGAACACGGCGGTGGTGCCGCTGGAGTCGGCACGCACCACGACGGTGATCGGCGTATCGGTCAGTTTCAGGTCCGGGTTGGCGGCGACGATCTTGGGATCGTTCCACTTGGTGATTTTGCCCAGGAAGATGTCGGAGTACACGTCACGCGGCAGCTTCAGGCCCTTCGGGTTGCCCGGCAGGTTGTAGGCCAGCACGATTTCACCGGCGGTCATCGGCAGCAGTTGCACACCCTCGGCGACCTTGGCGATGTCTTCGTCTTTCATCGCCGAATCGCTGGCGGCGAAGTCGACGGTCTTGTTCAGAAAGTCCTGTACACCCGCCCCGCTCCCCTTGGACTGGTAGTCAACGGTGACGCCCTCGGTTTTCTTGCTGAAATCCTTGAACCAGGTGAGGTAGATCGGCGCCGGGAAACTTGCGCCGGAACCGGTCAGGCGGATGCTTTCGGCAGCAAACACCGAAGTGGCACCCAGAGAAACCGCGACGGCGAGTGCAGCAGACTTCATCAGACGTTTCATTCAGGAGAATCCTAGTGATTTCGGGCTCCGGAACTCTGCAACAATCTTGTTACGGTTTTATGAACGTGGAGTGGCAAAACGCCGTGATGTGCTCTTCCAGCAACGCGATAGGGGTCTTTGAGGCGACGAGTTCGTAACAAATTGCGACCAAGTGCCCTGCCGCAGCGTCACCCGCGCAGGGCACTCCAGCGCCTGAAAGGCCGCGTGTTACATCGGGGTTGTGCTGACCACCCTCAACGCCAGCCCTTCATAGGCGTCCAGATTGATGGTAAACACGCCCTCCTCCGTCAGGTCGCCTTCCACCCGCTCATTGATGATGTCCACCACCATCCCCGCCGCGATATCAGGCAGGTTCACGGTTTCGGTGATCGACGTGGCGCCGAAGTTCAGCGCGGTGATTTGCGTGCCTCTACCGGCCGGCAGTTCATGGACCATGATCAACAGTGCCGGGTTTTGCACATCCGGCACCAGGATCTGACGGCTGGCGGCGATGTCGTAGGCGCGGCGGACCGCGAGGATTTTTTGCAGTTGCGAGGCAAACGATTCGGGGTCCTGCAACTGACTGTTCAGGCTGCCATACAGGCTTTTCGAGCGCGGCATCTGCCCGGCGGACAATTCAGCGTCGGGGTTAAGGTCCACCAGGTCGTAGGCCCCGCGATGAATCCAGCGAGTGTCGCCGTCCTGCATCAAATGCGCGACGTCTTGCGCCGCCAGCGGCAAGGCCCCCACCAGGTCCCAGCCAGACAAGGCAAACACCCCCGGCTGCATGGCGTTGTACATCACCAGCAGTAAATGAATCTGGCGGATCTGCTGGATATCCGCCGGGGTGATCGCATCGAGGTCCCGGATACCCAACGCCGCCGTGATGATGCTGGCCGTGGTGCACGACACGCCATTGGTCACGAACTTGAGGTTGTACGGTGCATGCTCGCCGGTCAGGCGCTCATACATCTGCTCGCGGATGTGCTCGCGCAGAATGTTGCCGGGGAACGTCTGGCCCTGGTACAGAAAGCTGTCATGGGCGTGCAGGGTCCAGAAGTGCACCAGCTCCAGCGTCAGTTCATCGTGGTTTTGCAGCGCATGGATCAGCGAGCCGGGGTCGATGCCCTGGCGATGCATTTCGCGCAGCATCAGGCGCAGGAACTCGGCATCGCCCATCAGCAGCGCATGCTGGTATGCGGGACGGGTAATGAAGTCATAGGAGAGGTCGGCGCCGCCATGGGACATCGAGGCGATGTCATCCACCGTCAGGTTCAACTCCTGGAAGCTGAAGCCGCCCGCCTTGCGAATCGCCCCGCCGAGCAGTTGGTTACCGGTGATCGACAACGGGTGGCTCTCCGACCAGGCGGTGCCATCGAGCTTGCGTTCCACACCCAGGAAACCGTTGGCATCCAGGCGCAGGATCTTCGCGCCCATCACGTCGATGGCGTGCAGCGCATCGCCGATAATCATCTGTTGCGCGGCAAAGGTCGGGTCCAGCCAGTTGAGCGACGGCTGGCCTTCCTTGAAGTAATGCAGGTACACCCAGCGACGCGGCTTGCCATCCACGCCGATCACCACAGGCGTGGCGCTCCAGTCGGTTTCCTTGACGCCAGGCTCGAAGAAGATCACCCGTTGCAACTGGCCGACGATGTAGTGCTTGTCGCGCAGTGCATCCACCTGCAATGGGCTGAGGTTCTGCGCATCGCGCCCCTCGGCCACTTCGGGCAGCAGTGGCCAGTCTTCCTCGCGGATCTCAACCATGTGGTAGAGACCGGGGTAATCCTCATACGCCATCTCGGCCAGGCGGAAATCCGCGCCCTTGCCGGTATGGGACGGGATCACATCGTCAATGATCACCGCATTGTGCGCCGCCGCCATGCGCGTCAACGCCTGCAGTTGCGCCTCGGTGCCCAGTTGCGGGTCGATCTCGAAGCTGATGCGGTCGAAATTGCCGTCGATGGTCGGCGTGTGCCGCGTGCCGTTCAGGCCGCCGGACTTTTTCAGCGGGCCGTTATGAATGCCCTGGATGCCGATCTTCGACAGGGCGTGCCACAGGCTTTCATCCCCCAGCGCCTCCAGCACCGTGCCGCCTTCGCGCGTCACGATCGACGCCGGGTACGCGGTAAACCACACCGACGACAACGCCGAAGCATCCCGCGGCCGCGTCTGCGCAAAAGGCTGTTGCCACAACCGGCCCTGCCCGGAATAGAGCTTGGCGCGCTGGCGTGCCGCATGCAGCATCGATTGCTCCACCAGCCAGTTCACATGGTTGTTTTCAGCCGCGGTCATAAGCTTGGTACCTGTCGTTGTGAAACGTTGCTCGTAGACATATGAGGGGGACGCGGGCCATTCGTTGCATTGCAATGGCGACAGCTAGGCCAATCCTTGTGTCGCCTGGCGATACTGACGCGGTGTAAACCCAGTGGAAGCCTTGAACTGCCGCGTAAACGCACTGTGGTCGGTATACCCGCACTGCAACGCCACCTCGGTGATCGGCAGGTCGCTGTGCAGCAAGCGATGGGCCTGTTCCAGCCGTACCTTCTGGATCATTTGCCGGGGAGTGAGGTGGAACACGCGCTTGCAGTAACGCTCCAGTTGCGCCACGGAAATACCGGCGATGCGCGTCAGTTCGCCGAGGGTGACACGGCGGGTGAAGTGGGTGCGGATGTGCTCGTCCACCGCTGCCAGCCGCTGATACGCCGGGTGGGTTTCGCTCGCCGATTGCAGGTCTACGGAGATACCCGCCAGGCCGATGATGCGACCTTCAGGGTCGTACAGCGGCCATTTGTGGGTCAGGCACCAGCCGGGTTCGCGGGTGCCGTACAGATGCAGCTCCAACTGGTCTTCAAGCACCAGACCTTGCTCCAGCACGCGGCGGTCCTGCTCGGTATAACCCGGCCCCAGTTGCGCCGGGAACACTTCGGCGCTGGTCTTGCCCAGCAGCGGTTGCAGCTGTTTGAGGCCGCAGCGTTGCACCAGGGTGCGGTTGGCGAGGACGTAACGGGCGTCCAGGTCCTTGATGAAGATGGCCGCATTGGGGATCACATCCAGCATCGGCAACAGCTGCTTCATACCGGCCACTAACTGCGCGACGCTGTGGGGGCGCGTCGTCTCGCTGCCTTGGCAAAAGCTCGCAAATGCGCTGTGCATCATCACTGTGTATCCCCTGCTGATTCACTCGACGCGTAGCAGATTGCCCGATGCCCAGGACGCTGTCGAGCGACGCACACTGTGCTGAATTCGTCATCAATGCCGGCAAAAAACATCAATCGCCACAGGGTTTTCGCCTTCAGGATAGGACCACTGCATGCCTGTCCAATAACTCACAAGAAGGCGACGCTATGTCAGCTCAAGGCAAGTTCAAGAAACAGCTTTCATTGATGGACCTGACCTTCATCGGGTTGGGTGCCATCTTCGGTTCCGGGTGGCTGTTCGCGGCCAGCCACGTCTCCGCAATCGCCGGCCCCGCCGGGATTATTTCGTGGTTGATCGGTGGTTTCGCCGTGCTGTTGCTCGGTATCGTCTACTGCGAACTGGGCGCGGCGTTGCCCCGCGCCGGTGGCGTGGTGCGTTACCCGGTGTACTCCCACGGCCCGCTGCTGGGTTACCTGATGGGCTTTATCACGCTGATCGCGTTTTCCAGCCTGGTGGCGATTGAAGTGGTCGCCTCGCGCCAATATGCAGCGGCCTGGTTTCCCGAGTTGACCAAGGCCGGTTCCAGCGACCCGACCGCTCTGGGCTGGCTGCTGCAGTTCGCCCTGCTCTGTGTGTTTTTTATCCTCAATTACCGCAGCGTGAAGACCTTCGCCATCGCCAATAACCTGGTGAGCGTGTTCAAGTTCATCGTGCCGCTGCTGGTGATCGGTGTGCTGTTCACCTTCTTCAAACCGGCGAATTTCCAGGCGCACGGGTTTGCGCCGTTCGGGATGTCGGGGATCGAAATGGCCGTCTCGGCCGGTGGGGTGATTTTTGCTTACCTGGGCCTTACGCCGATCATCTCGGTGGCCAGTGAAGTGAAGAACCCGCAGCGCACGATTCCGATTGCGTTGATCCTCTCGGTACTGTTGTCGACCGCCATCTACGTGCTGCTGCAAACCGCATTCCTCGGCGGCGTGCCTACAGAGATGCTCGCCAACGGCTGGGCCGGAATCAGCAAGGAACTGGCGTTGCCCTATCGCGATATCGCCCTGGCATTGGGCGTGGGCTGGCTGGCCTACCTGGTGGTGGCCGATGCGGTGATCTCGCCCAGCGGCTGCGGCAATATCTACATGAACGCCACGCCACGTGTGGTGTATGGCTGGGCGCAGACCGGTACGTTCTTCAAGATCTTTACGCGCATCGATGAAAAATCCGGCATCCCGCGCCCGGCGCTGTGGCTGACCTTTGGCTTGTCGGTATTCTGGACCCTGCCGTTTCCGTCGTGGGAAGCGCTGATCAATGTGGTGTCCGCCGCACTGATCCTCAGCTACGCCGTGGCCCCGGTGACCGTCGCCGCGCTGCGCCGCAATGCGCCACAGATGGCGCGGCCGTTCCGGGTCAAGGGCATGGCAGTGCTGGGTCCGCTGTCGTTCATCATCGCCGCGCTGATTGTGTATTGGTCCGGCTGGAGCACGGTGTCGTGGCTGCTCGGCCTGCAGATCCTGATGTTTGCGGTGTACCTGCTGTGCGCACGCTGGGTGCCGACAGCGCTGGTCAACCTCAAACAACAAGTGCGCTCGTCGGCCTGGCTGATCGGCTTTTACGCAGTGACTATCCTGCTGTCCAAGCTCGGCAGTTTTGGCGGTACCGGCGTGATCAGCCACCCATTCGACACGCTGGTGGTCGCGATCTGCGCGCTGGGCATTTACTACTGGGGCGCGGCCACCGGCGTACCGGCGCACCTGGTGCAACTGGAGCATGAAGCCGATGAAAGTGAAGCCGTCGACGAACCCCGTGCCAGCGCCCCGCTGTCGCCTGCTACCCACTGATTGGAGCTCGTTATGAAGCGACTGCATGTGATCGACTCCCACACCGGCGGCGAACCCACGCGCCTGGTACTGGACGGATTCCCCGAACTCAAGGGCGCGACCATCGCCGACCAGCTCGACACACTGCGCACCGAGCACGATCAATGGCGCCGCGCCTGCCTGCTGGAACCGCGTGGCAACGATGTGCTGGTCGGCGCGCTGTACTGCGCGCCTGTCACGCCGGGGGCCACCTGCGGGGTGATCTTCTTCAACAACGCCGGTTACCTGGGCATGTGCGGCCACGGCACGATCGGTCTGATGGCGTCGTTGCACCACTTGGGGCGCATCCAACCCGGCGTGCATACCCTCGACACCCCGGTGGGCCCGGTAGCGGCCACTTTGCACGAAGACGGCGCCGTCACCCTGCGCAACGTACCCGCCTATCGCTATCGCCAGCACGTGCCGGTGCAGGTGCCGGGCCATGGCACGGTGCATGGCGATATCGCTTGGGGCGGTAACTGGTTTTTCCTGGTGTCCGAGCATGGCAAGACCCTGGACATGAGCAATGTCGACGCCCTCACCGACTACACCTGGGCGATGCTCAAGGCCCTGGAAGACGAGGGCATCGGTGGCGCAGACGGTGCGCTGATCGACCATATCGAACTGTTCGCCGACGATGCCCACGCCGACAGCCGCAACTTCGTGATGTGCCCCGGCAAGGCTTACGACCGCTCCCCCTGCGGCACCGGCACCAGCGCCAAACTGGCGTGCCTGGCCGCCGACGGCAAACTGGCCGAGGGTGAAACCTGGGTACAGGCCAGCATCACCGGCAGCCAGTTCGAAGGCCGTTTCGAGTGGGACGGCGAACGTGTCATTCCCGCGATTACCGGCCGTGCCTACATGACCGCCGACAGCACCTTGCTGATCGATGAGCAGGACCCTTTTGCCTGGGGTATTTGAACCCCCTCTCTTTGACTGAATGGAGTTAGAACCATGAGCGACAACATCTTCACCGGTTGCATCCCCGCGCTGATGACCCCCTGCACTGCCGCGCGCAAGCCGGATTTCGATGCACTGGTCGCCAAGGGCCGCGAGCTGATCGATATCGGCATGAGCGCCGTGGTGTATTGCGGTTCCATGGGCGACTGGCCGCTGCTCAGCGAGGCCGAGCGCCAGGAAGGCGTGGCGCGCCTGGTGGCGGCCGGCGTGCCGACCATCGTCGGCACCGGTGCGGTGAACAGCCGCGAAGCGGTGGCCCATGCAGCCCATGCGGCCAAGGTTGGTGCCCACGGCCTGATGGTGATTCCACGCGTGCTGTCCCGGGGGGCTTCGGCGACCGCGCAAAAGGCGCACTTCTCGGCGATCCTCAAGGCCGCCCCTGACCTGCCGGCCGTGATCTACAACAGCCCGTACTACGGCTTCGCCACCCGCGCCGATCTGTTCTTCGAACTGCGCCGCGAACACTCGAACCTGATCGGCTTCAAGGAGTTCGGCGGTGGTGCCGACCTGCGCTACGCCGCCGAACACATCACCTCCCAGGACGATAACGTGACCCTGATGGTCGGCGTCGACACCCAGGTGGTGCACGGCTTCGTCAACTGCAACGCCACCGGCGCCATTACCGGCATCGGCAATGCGTTGCCACGCGAAGTGCTGCAACTGGTGGCCCTGAGCAAACAGGCGGCCAAGGGCGATGCCAAGGCCCGGCGCCAGGCGCGGGAGCTGGAGGCTGCGCTGGCAGTGCTGTCGTCGTTCGATGAAGGCTGCGACCTGGTGCTGTATTACAAGCACTTGATGGTGCTCAATGGCGACAAGGGCTACGAGCTGCACTTCAATGAAACCGACGTGCTCAGCGACGCCCAACGCCGGTATGCCGAGACCCAGTACGCGCTGTTCCGCCAGTGGTACGCCAACTGGTCGACCGAGCAGAACGTCGACTGACTGTTTAAGCGCCGCTGTGCGGTTCACAGCGGCCCACCCTCTTTTTTCAGGACGACCCCATGACTTTGACGGGCACGATGCTGATCGGTCAGCACTCCCTCAGCGGCAATCGCGAAGCGATCCGAGCCATCAACCCCACCACCGGCGAGCCCCTGGAACCGGCCTACGCCGGTGGCGGCGCCGAGCATGTCGAACAGGCCTGCGCCTTGGCGTGGGCGGCGTTTGATAGCTACCGCGAAACCTCGCTGGAGGTGCGCGCCACGTTTCTCGAGACCATCGCCACGCAGATCGAGGCCCTGGGCGATGAGTTGATCGAGCGCGCCGTCGCCGAAACCGGCCTGCCACGCCCACGTATCCAGGGCGAACGCGGGCGTACCTGCGGGCAATTGCGTACCTTTGCACGCACCGTCCGCGCCGGCGAATGGCTGGATGTTCGCGTCGACAGCGCCCAGCCCGAGCGCCAGCCGCTGCCCCGTGGTGATCTGCGTCAGCGCCACATCGCGCTGGGGCCGGTGGCGGTGTTTGGGGCCAGCAACTTCCCGCTGGCGTTTTCCGTGGCCGGCGGCGATACCGCCTCGGCGCTGGCCGCCGGTTGCCCGGTCATCGTCAAGGCCCATGGCGCCCACCCAGGTACCAGTGAGCTGGTTGGCCGGGCCGTGGCGTTGGCGGTCAAGACCTGCGGCTTGCCGGATGGGGTGTTTTCTCTGCTCTACGACAGCGGCTACGCACTCGGTGTGGCACTGGTCAGCGATCCACGCATCAAGGCCGTGGGTTTTACCGGCTCGCGCAGAGGCGGCATCGCGCTGACCCAGGCGGCGCAAGCGCGGCCGGAACCGATCCCGGTGTATGCGGAGATGAGCTCGATCAACCCGGTGTACCTGTTTCCCGCAGCGTTGGAGGCGCGGGCTGAAGCGCTCGCTCAAGGGTTTATGACGTCATTGACCCAAGGCGCGGGCCAGTTCTGCACCAACCCCGGATTGGTGATTGCCATTCAAGGGCGCGGCCTGGATCGCTTCATCAGTGCCGCCCGCGAACAACTGCCGCACTGCGCCGCGCAAACCATGCTCACCCCCGGCATCTTCAGTGCCTATGCCGCGGGTATCAGCGCATTGAGCGAACACGCCCACCTCGCTGCGAAAGGCTTGGCGGCCGACGGCCCCAATCAGGGCCAGGCGCATCTGTTCGTGACTCAGGCCAGCGCGTTCCTGGGCAATGAGCAATTGCAGGCCGAAGTGTTCGGTGCGGCCTCGTTGATTGTGCAGTGCGCGGATGCCGACGAAGTCCGCCGGGTGTCCGAGCACCTGGAAGGCCAGCTCACCGCGACCCTGCATCTGGATGCAGACGACGTGGCCAGCGCCAGAGCGCTGTTGCCCGTACTTGAACGCAAGGCCGGCCGCCTGCTCGTGAACGGTTGGCCGACCGGGGTGGAAGTGTGTGACGCCATGGTCCATGGCGGGCCCTACCCCGCCACGTCGGACTCACGCAGCACCTCGGTGGGCACGGCCGCCATCCAGCGCTTCCTGCGCCCGGTGTGCTATCAGGACTTCCCGGATGCGTTGTTGCCCGAGGCGCTCCAGCACGGCAACCCGTTGCTGCTGCGGCGCTTGCTCGACGGCCAGAGGGAGGCATAGGCCATGGCCGAAGATTTCGTCGTGGTCGGCGCCGGTATTATCGGCGTCGCCTGCGCCTTGCAGTTGGCGCGCCAGGGCCGGCACGTCGTGGTGCTCGACCAGCAGGAGCCGGGAATGGGGGCCTCCTATGGCAACGCTGGGCACCTGGCGACCGAACAGGTGTTTCCCATTGCCGACCTGTCGATCCTCAAGCGCTTGCCCGCGATGCTATTGGACCCCATGGGCCCGCTGCGCCTGGACTGGAAATACCTGCCCCGTGCCCTGCCCTGGTTTGTCCGCCTGTTGCTGAACCTGCGCCCGGCCCGCTACCAGCGCACCGTCGCGGGTATTCGCGCGCTCAATGAAGATAGCCTCGGCGCCTGGCGGCGCTTGTTGACCAGCATTGATCGGCCGGGGCTGCTGCGCGAAGACGGCTCGCTGCTGGTGTTCGAGCGAGCGGACTCGCGCCCCGCCCTGGAGGCCCTGCAACAGCGCATGCGGCAACAGCGTGTGCCGGTGGATTTCTGGTCCGCCGAAGCCGTGCGCAAGGCCGCGCCGCAGTTGAGCGAGCAGATCCAGGGTGGGCTGTTTTTCCCGGCGACGGGTCACTTTCTCGATCCTTACCAGACACTCTGCGAACTGGTGGAGGCAGCCAAAGCCAGCGGTGTGCATTTTCTCACGCGCCAGGTGCGCGATGCCCGGGTTGACGCTGAGGGCGTGGTATTGAGCACCGACCAGGGCCAGCTCACCGCGCGCCAGGTGCTGATCGCCTGCGGCGCCCATTCGGCCAGGCTCACGTCGGCCCTGACCGGCAAAAACATCCCGCTGGACACCGAACGCGGGTACCACCTGATGCTGCCCCATGAACATCAGCGCCTGCCGTTTGCCGTCACCTCGTTTGAACGCAAGTTCATCATGACCCCCATGACCGGCGGCCTGCGCCTGGCCGGCACCGTGGAATTCGCCGGCCTTGACCGTCCGGCGAACATGGCCCGCGCCTGGCAGTTGCATCGGTTGAGCAAGGGGTTGTTTGGTGAAGACCTGAACCCGCAAGGCGCCACGCCGTGGATGGGTTTCAGACCCTCGCTGCCGGATTCACTGCCGGTGATTGATCGGGTGTGTGAGGGAAAGGTGTTGCTTGCGTTCGGGCATCAGCACCTGGGATTGACGCAGGCAGCGGTGACGGCGGAAAGGATCGGGCAACTGGTGTCGACCGGCACGGATTTACCGGAGCCTGGGCGGTATCGACTGGATCGTTTTTGAACAAGGGGGACAGCTGAGCGGCTGATGCAGATGTGGGAGCTGTCGAGCCCCGGCGAGGCTGCGATGGCGGCGGCATTGCCAACCTATTTATCGCCTGACACTCCGCCATCGCGGCCTCGCTAAAGTTCGACAGCTGCTACGAGGGATCGGCGGCGGATGCAAATTCCGCCAACAGCCCAATGTTTGCACCAGGCTTTCCGTCAGGCGCACCTTACTTGACCAACCGCTTCTCTTTGGAGGGGCGATATCCGAAATACGAGCTATAGCACTTGCTGAAATGACTCGGCGATACAAACCCGCACGCCACCAGCACTTCCACCTGCGACAGCTCGGTGTGTTGCAACAACCGACGGGCCTCGGTGACGCGCAGTTCCATGTAGTAACGCTGCGGCGTGGTGCCCAGTTGCTCCTTGAACAAGCGCTCCAACTGCCGGCGCGAGCGTCCGGCGTAGACGGCCAGTTGGTCCAGTTCCAGCGGCTCCTCCAGGTTTGCGTCCATCAGCTTCACCACTTCGCGCAGGGGCGCGCTGACGCTGACGTTTTCGGTGGGCTTGATGCGCCGGTAGCGCGACTCTTCGAAAGCCAGGATGTCTTCAATGCCTTCGACCAGGGCCTTACCGTGCAGGCTCTTGATCCAATCCAGCGCCATATGGAACGCACCGGATGGGCTTGAAGCGGTCAGGCGGTCGCGGTCGATCACATAAGGTTCGCTGGTGACGTGGGTGGCCTTGGACACTTCGGCCAGCGCCGGGCGATGTTCCGGGTGAATCGCACAGCGATAGTCCTGCAGCAGGCCGGCGCGGCCGAGGAACCAGGCTCCGTTCCACAGCCCGGCCAGGTGGATACCCTGTTCGGCTGCGTTATGCAGCAAGTGGATGAAACCATCGCTGGCCTTGAGCTCGGTACGAAAACCGCCGCAGATGACCAGCAGTTCCAGGTCTTGCAGCGCAACCGCATCCAGACGCGCATCCGGGCGAATCACCAGGCCCAGGTCGCTGATGACTTCACCGTCGTCCCAAACGAAGGTGCGCGAAGCGAACAGCTCGGGACGCAGCAGGTTGGCGGTGACCAGGGTGTCGAGGGTCTGGGTGAACGCAGGCAGGGAAAAATGTTCGAGCAACAGGAAGCCGACGCGGGTCACCGACGTCGGCTGCGAGGTTTCATTGAGGTAGCGCAGGTTTTTGCCTTTCATGCCGCCACTGAATTGACGTCTTTCCATCGAGGGTTGGCCCACTCTTATTGTTGATGCAGTGGGCGTCATCTTAGGGGTAAAAGCGGCGGCTGTCTCAGGCGCTGATCCTGAAGCACAGACAAACGCCCAAGGCCCGCCGCAGAACAGTTGCGAGGCCATCTGATACGGCTTTTTCTTTGTTACCTGCGTCTGTATTGAAATGCCATCGAGGCGGACAATAACCTTATTCCCACTCCCCTTCCCCTCGGAGGCGACATGACCAAGATGGCACTCTTCCTGTTCGGTTTTCTGGTACTGACCATCGGCATCGGCCTGCTGGCGACCATCTCGCCGGTCTAGCGCTTAGCCGGCAAACAACATCGGATACAGCGACAACACCAGCAAACCGGCCATTACCCCATTGAACAGCCTCAGCCAGCGCGGCTCGCGCAGTACATTGCGCAGGCCGCTGCCACAGCCCGCCCACACGCACACACTGGGCAGGTTCACCACGGCAAAGACCAGAGCGATCACCAGTACGTTAGTGACATACCCCTCGGCCGGCGTGTAAGTGGTGATGGCGCCCAACGCCATGATCCAGGCCTTGGGGTTCACCCACTGGAACGCTGCCGCGCCCAGAAAGGTCATCGGTTTTGCGTGCTCATCGTTGCTGTCGGACATGCCCGCCGCCGTGGCGATCTTCCACGCCAGGTACAGCAAATACGCCGCTCCGACATAGCGCAACACCGTATAGGCCCAAGGGAACACCTTGAACACTTCCCCCAGCCCCAGGCCGACTGAAATCACCAGCAGCATGAACCCGATACTGATCCCCAGCGCATGGGGCATCGAGCGGCGGAACCCGAAGTTCACCCCCGAAGCCAGCAGCATGGTGTTATTGGGACCTGGCGTGATCGAAGACACGAAGGCGAACAGCACAAAGGCCGAGAGCAGACTGCTGGACATAAACATGATGGCGCACCCAAACGCTTAGATATGCCTGCGACAGTAGTAGGTTATGTCGCCCGATGGCCCATACAGCCAGGGTCGAATCAAGGCATACACTTCTTCGATAAATAGTTGAGGGGCTTTCACAAACCTTTCACAGACGAGCGCCTAAGGTGAATGCAGCTCCTAGTGAACATCCCCTTTAGCCCGCGCTCCCCAACGCGGGCTTTTCTTTGTGCGGGATTTATCGCAGGCAAAAACAGGCAGGCTATTGTGCAGGGCCGGCCGCGTTTTCGCCTATTGCTCAACGCGGGTAACGTCTTGGTTGGGTTTGTGTTGTAGTGGGTACACATCAGTGCATCGCGCGAATCAATCGGAGATAAACATGATCAACATTCGTGCGGCGACTGAAGCCGATCTCGACACCTTGCGCGCAGTCGGCTGCGAGACCTACCGGGAGCATTTTTCGACATTGTGGTCTCCCGCAGGCATGCAGGACTTTCTCTCGCAGGACTTCTCAAGCGACTCGCTCAGCCGATCGCTTGACCTTCCCGACCGTCATTCGTGGCTTATCGCCTCAGACGAAGATGGCACACCTCTTGGTTTCTCCAAGGTCAACTGGTCCACACCCGCACCCATCACCGGAGAAGCGGGCGCAGAGCTGCAAAAAATCTACTTCCTCAAATCTGCCGCAGGACGGGGCTACGGTAAGCAGCTTTTGCAGTTTGTCTGCGACCAGGCGGTGCGGCGTGGCGAGCACTTGCTGTGGCTGGACGTGCTCAAGAGCAATTCACACGCTCAACGGTTTTACCAAGGGTTTGGGTTTCGCCCGACCCGATCGGTGAGATTCCGTTCAATACGGACCTCGCGCAAATCGGAATGGTTGTCATGGGCCTTGAACTGAATCAGCGCCAAGCGGAGCAGTAAATGAAAAAGCTGATACAGGGCCTTGACGGCCCCAGAACCGCGCAGCAGGAACTGTTTTACGACCTGGAAGATGCGGCAGCGATCATCGGTTGGTCGGTGGTTGAGCTGACCGCCATTGCGGCCAATGGCAAGACGCCCAGCGAGACGGCGGCGTTGCTCAAGATGGCTGGGTTGCTGGCAGCGCAGCAGGAAAAACTGGCAGTGTACGCCGGTGAGGCCAAGTCCCAGCGCATTACCCGGTTGTAGTCAAACCCACAACTTTAGGAGCGGGCTTGCCCTGATGTCAGTCAGTTAACGACGAACACTGTACCTGTGGCGAGGGAGCTTGCTCCCGTTGGACTGCGCAGCAGTCCCACTCTTTGTAAACAAAGAGCGAGGGTCGCTTCGCGGCCCGCAAAGTTGCGGAAGCGATGACCAAATCGCAGCCAATAAAAAACCCCGTAGACGCTAATCTACGGGGTTTTCAAGAGTGGAGGCCGAGGTCGGAATCGAACCGGCGTAGGCGGATTTGCAATCCGCTGCATAACCATTTTGCTACTCGGCCTCAAACGATCAATGCCCCTGCCGCTGACATTCACCGCATAAAAACTTGAGTGGGCGGTAAAACCCTGCCTCTACTCTAACTCATTGAATACATTGAAGTTTTTAATGCCTCAATGCGTTCGATGGGCGCCATTATGTACTCATTTGCTTTTGCCTGCAACCCCTTGATTTCAAAAATATTTCGCCTTGGCATCAAGGGGTTGCGTGCCTGCCCTATTCCTTGATCGTCGGCCATTTCCGGCGCATCCGCCCCGCCGGTTGAGCGCGAACAACCAAGGAAAATTCAGCGCCGAGCACGGCTTATCCAGCCCGTTGCCTGTGTGACAAAACCGATACCGACAAAATTTCTACATCCGGCACTTCATGATTTCGCTCGCTCGTTCGTCTTATTTCATAAGAGCGCCATCATTTTCCTGATCAGGCTCTGATAAGGAGTTTTGCATGTACAACCCGACAGTGCCCAAGGAAGGACATTCAGCGGCCGCCGATACCCATTTCGGCCGCGACGCGCACGCGCTCGAGCAGTCGCCCGAGCAGCAGGGCAACCAGCGCATTCGGCATTTGCTCAAGTATTTTGGTTTGCGCACCAGCCTGATCCGGCTGAAGGTCATCGACGCCCTGCTCACCGCTGCCGACAACCAGCGCACCCTCGGGGTGCGCGGGGTGCACAGCCATCTGCTGGAGCTGGGCATCCCGTTGTCGTTTCTCAGCGTGCGCGAGGTGCTCAAGCGTCTGTGCAGTGAGGGCGTGATCACCCTCAATGCCGATAAAAGCTACAGCCTCCATGAAGAGGCCGCCAAGGTACTCGAAGGTCGCGCCTGATTCAGAGGGTCGGCTTGACCTTTCGGCGCATGATGCCGTTGATCACCACCACCACGACAGCAATCGCAATAGCGATGTACTGGAAGGTTTTTTCGCTGATTACCCCGGTGTTCTGCAGGTAGGACAGGCCGAACATCGAGCCCAGTACCACCAGGGAGATCAGAATCGAGTATTTCAAGCGTTGCTTTTGAGTCATGACGGGGTTCCTGAACCTTAAGAAAGTAGCCGGACCGCATATTACAGGCGGGAAAACACTTTGGCTCCTACGACATTGCGATTGAGCGTGACGCCGAAGGCACGCCTGTCAGGCCCGACGCTGCAAACCACTGTCCGGCCACGCGCACAACTCCACCAGCCAATCGACGAACACCCGCACCCGCTGTGACAACTGGCGGTGCGGCGGGTACAGCGCGGTCAGCGCCATCTTAGGCACGGCCAGTTGCGGCAGTACTTCCACCAGGGTGCCCTGTGCCAGCTCCTGGATCGCGTGATAGTACGGCGCCTGGATCAACCCATACCCGGCCTGGCAGGCGGCGAGATAACCATCGGAGCTGTTCACCGCCACTCTTTTCGCCAGGTTGATCGCGCGCAGCTCGCCGGCCAGCTGAAACTCCAGGCCAAAACGCTTGCCGCTGACAGTGGAGACATACTCCACCATGCTGTGCCCGGCCAGGTCATCGAGCGTGGCGGGCGTGCCCATGCGCTCGAGGTAGTCGGGGCTGGCCAGGGTCAGTTGGTCCATCATCGCCAATGGCCGCGCCACCAGTGATTCATCCAGCGCCAGGCCACCGCGCAGTACGCAGTCCACCCCTTCACGAATCAGGTCGACCGGACGGTCGTTCAGGCCGATTTCCAACTCGATCTGCGGGTAACGCGCAGTGAACGTCGGCAATGCGGGAATCACCAGAAAACGGCCGATGCCCGACGGCATATCAATGCTCAGCGTACCTCGCGGGTTGCGCCGGCTGGTGGAAAACACCGCTTCGGTTTCTTCCAGGTCCGTCAGCAACTGCACGCAACGCTGGTAATACGCCGCGCCATCCAACGTCGGATTGACCTGGCGGGTCGTGCGTTGCAACAACTGCACGCCAAGGTGCGCCTCCAATTGTTTGATCAGGACAGTCACCGAAGCACGCGGCAGTTGCAGGCTGTCAGCCGCCTTGGCGAACCCGCCCAGCTCGACAATACGGGTGAACACACGCATCGCATTGAAACGGTCCAAGGACGATTGCTCCATTTATTATTTAGAAATCATGAACAGTGATAGCGGTTTTAGCCTGTTTATCCCGGTTTTGTCGAGCGTGACAATGGGCGCCTACTTCACATGGAGCAACACCATGCACACTCGTCAACTCGGTAAAAACGGCCCATCTGTTTCCGCCATCGGCCTCGGCTGCATGGGCATGACCGATTTCTATACGCCAGGCAGCGACACCACTGAAGCCACCGCCACCCTGCACCGCGCATTGGAGCTTGGCGTCAACTTCCTCGACACCGCCGACATGTACGGCCCGCACACCAACGAACAACTGATCGGTAAAGCCATTGCCGGCAAGCGCGACCAGGTGTTCCTGGCGAGCAAGTTCGGCATCGTGCGCGACCCGGCCAACCCGGCGCTGCGCGGGGTGAATGGCCGCCCGGAGTACATCCGTGATTCCATCAACGGCACCTTGCAACGCCTTGGCGTGGACACGCTGGACTTGTACTACCAACACCGCATCGACCCTGAAGTGGCCATCGAAGAAACCGTCGGCGCCATGGCCGAACTGGTGCGGCAGGGCAAAGTACGTTACCTGGGCCTCAGCGAAGCCTCGGCCGCCACCCTGGAGCGCGCGCACAAGGTGCACCCGATCAGTGCCCTGCAAAGCGAGTATTCGTTGTGGAGCCGTGACCAGCAATACAACGGCTGCCTCGCGACGTGCCAGCGCCTGGGTATCGCGTTTGTACCCTACAGCCCACTAGGCCGGGGTTTTCTCACCGGCGCGCTGAAAAGCCCGGATGACTTCGGTGCCGATGACTACCGCCGCTTCAGCCCACGTTTCCAAGGCGCGAATTTCGCGAAAAACCTCGAACTGGTGAAGCAGGTACAAACCCTCGCGGCCGACAAAGGCGTGACGGCCGGGCAACTGGCGCTGGCTTGGGTGTTGGCGCAAGGTGACTACATCGTGCCGATTCCCGGGACCAAGCAGCGCAAATACCTGGAAGAAAACGTGGCTGCCACATCGATCATCCTCAGCCCCGCAGAGTTGGCTGCGCTGGATGCGATTTTCCCCGCCGATGCAACGGCGGGCCTGCGCTACCCCGAAGAAGTCTTGGCCATGCTGGATATCTGAAACGCCCGTCGGAGCGCCGCTGGTCGGCGCTCCGTCTTTTCTGCACCATCGTACCTAAAGCTCCTCCTCGCCAAGCCGATAGCCCTTCGAAGCTCTAACAAAGCCGCGTCGACAATAAACGCTTCGTAAGGACGGCCCCATGCCCCCACTGCGCTCCATCCAAGCCCGCTATACCCTGTTTCTGGTGCTGTTCGTCCTGGTGCTGCTGGTGTTGACTGTCGTCGGTATCGGCCAGTTGGTCGCCCCCACGCTCAGGCACACCGAAGAACAGGTGGTGCTCAACCGCATTGCCGAAGTGGCCGAACAGATCAAGGGCGAACTGAACAAGGTTCAAGCCCAGCAACGCACCATCACCCAAACCATCCCGTTGCTCGACAGTGACGCCATCGACAAGGTCCTGCCTGGCCTGGTCGATCAATACGGCGAGCTGAAAGTCTTCGGTGGCGGTATCTGGCCGTTGCCCAACCAGCGTACGCCGGGACGCAACAAACACAGCACCTTCTGGCACCGCGATGCCTCGGGCAAGCTGGCCGTGAACACCTTCTGGAACAGCGACCCCGCGCCCAATTACTACGACCAGAGCTGGTACAAGGGCGGCCTCGCCTCCCCGCGCGGTCAATGCGCCTGGGCCGCGGCCTACAAGGACGACGCCAGCCAGGAGCCGCGCACCAACTGCGCCATGGCGATCCAGCGTGACGGCGCAGCCTACGGCGTGGCCACCATCGACGTGACCCTGGGCTTTTTCAACGACCTGGTGGCCGCCAAGGAAAAAGACATCGGCGGGCAGATGCTGATCGTCGAAGGTGACGGCAAGATCATCAGCAACAGTACCCGCCTGAGCAGCCCGGTGGTGTTGAAGAACATCAGCGAACTGACCGCCACTTCAGCGTTTGCCGCCCAGGTCAGCCAGGCCCTGGCCAATCGCGACAAAGGCCTGCAACGCAGTGAATTCGATAACGGCGGCGTGGCCAGCACCTTCTACATGCGTCCCATCGAAGGCACGCCGTGGTTCCTTGCCACCGCCCTGCCCACTTCGTTGATCACCGCCCAGCGCGATGACGTGCTCGGCAGCCTGGCCCTGTTGCAGATCCCCATGGTGCTGATGCTGGTGCTGCTGGCGGCGTATGCGATCCGCCAGTTGGTGCAGCGTATGAAAACCCTGAAAGCCAATATCGACGCGCTGTCTACCGGCGATGCCGACCTCACGCGACGCATCACCATTCGCGCCGAAGACGAGCTGGGCGCGATCGGGCATTCGGTGAACCGTTTTATCGTCTATCTGCAAGACATGATCGGTGAAGTGACCCAGGCCACCGGCGCCATGTCGTCGGGGCTTGAGCAATTGCAGCGGACCTCGGCGCACACCAACCAGATCCTGGTGCGCCACGCCTCGGAAACCGACCAGACCGTCACCGCCATCACCGAGATGAGCTCCACCGCCGACAACGTTGCGCAAAATGCGGCCGAGACGGCATCGTTCACCCAGCGCGCCAATGAACATGCCGACCGCTCCCGGGTGGTGGTAGGCGAAGCGTCCACCAGCGTCAGCGCCTTGATCGGCGAAGTCGCCAGTGCCACTCACACCGTGGAAAACATGCGCCAGGATGCCGCGCGCATCACCGAGACCCTGGGCGTGATCGGCGCGATTGCCGGGCAGACCAACCTGTTGGCGCTTAACGCCGCGATTGAAGCGGCACGCGCCGGCGAGCAGGGTCGCGGCTTTGCGGTGGTCGCCGACGAAGTGCGCGCCCTGGCGGCACGTACCCAGGCCAGTACCTCCCAGATCAACGAGATGCTGGCGCGCCTGACCACCGGTGTGAGCTCTTCGGTGGCCGCGATGGAAAACACCCAGGCCAGCTGCCAGTCGGCGGCGGATGCCACGGCACGAGTGAACACCGGCCTGGATGAAATGGCCGGTTCGGTGAGCCATATCAATAACCTCAGCACCCAGATCGCCACCGCCGCCGAACAACAAAGCGCAGTGACCGAAGAGATCAACCGCAGCATGGTGCAGATCCGACAGATGGTCGAAGAGCTGGTTGAAAGCGGCCATGCCACTGAAACCAATACGCAAAGCCTGCTGGATGCCAACGGCCGGGTGATTGCATTGATGAGCCGCTTCAAAGTTCGCTGAAAAATTGCCTGGAGACTCCCGTGCAATGCGCGGGAGTCGGACTATTCTCACAGCTCCTAGTCGCTACACAGGAGGTGTGCCATGCCCGCTGTCGAGCAGTCGGTCCGCTTGGAGCAGGTCAGTCAGGAACGCTATATCCAGGCCCCCATCGAGGCTGTCTACGACTATGTAACCCAACCGGATCGCTGGCATGAATGGCACCCCACTTCCCTCGGTGCCGACACCGGCGCCGGCGGCTCCCTCCCCGTCGGCGCACGCTTTACCGAAATGATCGACCTGCTGGGTATCCGCGTGCCCATGAGCTACCGCGTACAGATCGCCCGGCGTCCCGAAGAGTTCAAGACCGTCTTCACGTCTCTGGCCGTCGACGGCTCGATTCATTATTTCCTGCAAGCACATAGCGACGGCACGCTGTTCAAGCGTGTGCTGACCTATGAAACAGAATTGCAATTGGCCAGCCTGCATGAGCGCATGATCCAACTGTCGGCCGTTGCGCTGGACCGGCTCAAGCACCGCCTGGAACACCCACCCGTCGCATCAATTTGAAACATTACCGCTGCGCCTCACGCATAAAAGCAGGGAGAATGCCGGGCTTACTGCACGGTATTGGACGAAGACTCAATGAAAACCCCATTGCGATTGGCCCTGCTTTCAGCATTGTTCACCACCACCCTGGCCCATGCCGCCGAGTTGATCCCCATCGACGTCCACCGCGACGCCAACTGTGGCTGCTGCAAAAAATGGATCAGCCATCTGCAAAGCAACGGTTTCAAGGTCAACGACCATGTCGAAGCCGACATGAGCGCGGTCAAACAACGCATGGGCGTGGCGCCGCGCCTGGGTTCATGCCATACGGCGGTGATCGACGGCAAATTCGTCGAAGGCCACGTACCCGCTGAACAGGTGCTGGCGTTGCGCAAGCGCGATGACCTGCTGGGCCTCGCCGTGCCCGGTATGCCCATGGGTTCGCCGGGCATGGAGGTAGAAGGTCGCAGCGAAGCCTATCAAGTCATCGGCCTGACGCGCGAAGGCCAGGATGTGGTGGTGGCGCAATACCCGGCGCACTGATCGGTGCTGACGGGGTACCTGGGGCTTTTCCTCGCGGCCTTCGGCGCCGCGACACTGCTGCCACTGCAGTCGGAAGCCGTGCTGGTCGGCCTGTTGCTCAGTGGGCATTACAACCTGTGGTGGCTGCTGGGCATCGCCACCCTGGGTAATGTGCTGGGCTCGCTGGTCAATTGGTGGCTGGGGCGCTGGGTCGAACACTTCAAGGCGCGGCGCTGGTTCCCGGTGAGCGACAAGCAGCTTGAAAAAGCCCGTCACCATTACCAGCGCTGGGGGCACTGGACGCTGCTGCTCAGTTGGGTGCCGATCATCGGCGACCCGCTGACCTTGGTGGCGGGCGTGATGCGCGAGCCGTTGTGGCGGTTTGTGCTGCTGGTGACATTGGCCAAAGGTTTACGCTACGGCGCGCTTGCTGCCGTGACCTTGCAGTGGGTGTTAATCCCCCGTTAATCCTCTGTCAACAGCATCCGAGTCTCCCCTTTTCGGAGCGTCGAACCATGCCACTATTGCGCAGTGTTTGTTTCGCCGGGCTGCTGACGGCCAGCGCCGCCCCGGTCCTCGCCGCCACCTACGGCCCACAACTGCAAGGCTTCCAATACCCCTACCCGCTCAAACATTTCACCTTCCAGTCCCAGGGCCAGTCCCTGCAGATGGGCTACATGGACGTACCGGCCACCGGTAAACCCAACGGCCGCAACGTGGTGCTGATGCACGGCAAGAATTTTTGCGGCGCCACCTGGGAAGGTTCGATCAAGGCGCTCAGCGACGCCGGTTACCGAGTGATCGTGCCGGACCAGATCGGCTTCTGCACCGCCAGCAAACCCGAGCATTACCAGTACAGCTTCCAGCAGTTGGCGCTCAACACTCACCAGTTGCTGGAAAAGCTCGGCGTTCAAAAAGCCACGCTGCTGGGCCACTCCACCGGCGGCATGCTCGCCACCCGCTACGCACTGATGTATCCGCAGCAGACCGAACAGCTGGCCATGGTCAACCCCATCGGCCTTGAAGACTGGAAAGCCCTGGGTGTACCGACCCTAAGCGTTGACCAGTGGTATCAACGTGAACTGAACGTCAGTGCCGAGGGCATACGCAAGTACCAGCTCAACACCTATTACGTCGGGCGCTGGAAGCCCGAGTACGAGCGTTGGGTGGACATGTATGCAGGCCTGAGCAACGGCCCCGGGCACACACAGGTCGCCTGGAACTCGGCGTTGATTTACGACATGATCTTCACCCAGCCGGTGTACTACGAGTTCAAGAACCTGCAGGTGCCGACCCTGCTGCTGATCGGCACCGCCGACAACACCGCCATCAACAAGGACATAGCGCCGCCGGCGGTCAAGGCCAGGCTCGGCAACTATGCGGTTCTGGGCAAACAGGTCGCCAAGCTGATTCCCCATGCAACCCTGGTGGAATTCCCAGGCCTGGGGCATGCACCGCAGATGGAAGAGCCGGAAAAATTCCATGCGGCGCTGTTACAGGGTTTGAACGCCCTTTAATCCAACCTTATTCGAGGCACGCGTGAATGTCGGTACAGATCGCAGTGATTGATGATTGGCAACAGGTGGCCGGTGGCGTGGTGGACTGGTCAGTGCTGGCGTCGGTGGGCCAGGTGCACTTCCTGCACGATTACCCGGCGGATACCGCCACCCTGATCGAGCGATTGCAAGGCTTCGAGGTGATTTGCGTGATGCGCGAGCGCACAACCTTCGACCAGGCACTCCTGCAAGGCTTGCCCAACCTCAAGCTGCTGGTGACCGGCGGCATGCGTAATGCGGCCATCGATATTCCCGCCGCCAAAGCGCTGGGCATCCAGGTCTGCGGCACCGACAGCTATAAACATGCCGCTCCGGAACTGACCTGGGCACTGATCATGGCGTCCACCCGCAACCTGCTCGCCGAGGCCAACTCGCTCAGAGCGGGCAACTGGCAGGTGGGGTTGGGCGGCGACCTGCACGGCAAGACCTTGGGCATCCTCGGCTTGGGCAGCATTGGCCAGAAGGTCGCGGCGTTCGCCCAAGTGTTCGGCATGCGCGTGATTGCCTGGAGTGAAAACCTCACGCCGGAACGTGCGGCGGCGGTGGGCGTGACCTGGGTCAGCAAGCAGGCGTTGTTCGAACAGGCCGACATCCTGACCATCCACCTGGTGCTGAGCGAGCGCAGCCGCGGCCTGGTGGACGCCGAGGCCCTGGGCTGGATGAAACCCAGCGCAAGGTTGATCAATACCGCGCGCGGGCCGATTGTGGATGAGCCGGCGCTGGTCAGGGCGCTGCGGAGCGGTCGGCTGGCGGGGGCTGCGCTGGACGTTTATAGCGATGAGCCATTACCGGCCGATCACCCATTCCGCCGCTTGCCGAATGTGCTGGCCACACCCCACGTTGGCTATGTGAGCGAGCAGAATTACCGGCAGTTCTACCAGCAGATGATCGAAGATATTCAAGCCTGGGCGAATCAAACGCCCGTGCGCGTGCTCGGCTGACGCACCCATTCAGTGCATTGCGCACCGATGAGGTGAACATGACCTTCGCTGCATGAGCCGGCTTACTGTGGTGAACAGGCTTATTGTGGCGAGTAAGCAGGACTATTGTGGTGAGCAGGCTTGCCCTGCGCTGGGCTGCGAAGCAGCCCTAAGATAGACAACGCTGATCGAACTGGTGCACCGGATGGGCCATTTTGGGCGCGCGGCGCAGGGCAAACCTGCCCACTACAGACAGCGCGCTAAAAATCGGTGCATCTCCGGTTACAAGTTTTTTGTCCTACAAAAATCTCGCATAAACCCTACGGTCGCTGGGATCTGTCCTAGACTCATGACCGATGGGTCCGTTCCAAAACAAAAACCCCGCAAAAAAACTAAACTTTTCAACTCGGCCTCAGGTCAAGTTTTAAGGCAAGGCGAGCACACCGCGATACACGCTACATGCCCGTCCATCCAATCTTTTTGAGCTAACCGTGCAACTGGCATACGCCTTGCCAGTTTGTAATGCGCCTGTGCGCTTGGCCGCAGGAAGCGGTCATCGGAGCTAATGGCAGCGGGCCATTAGCCGACTAACACGTGGAGAGAACTATGATCAGTGCCGCAGCAAGTATTCAGGGAGAACGTGTTATTCAGCCAGTTGGCGGGTCGACCTCGTTGGTTGATCTCAACACGGTGCGGCCGGTGTCCAGTCATAACCCCAATCGAAAGAAAGTGCTGTTTGTCACCTCCGAGTTTGCCGATCTGGTAAAAACCGGCGGGCTGGGCGACGTTTCCGCCGCCCTGCCCCGCGCCATGGCGCATCTGCATGATGTGCGCGTGCTGATCCCCGGTTACCCGCAGGTGATGGAAAGCGACAATCCGATCCATATCATCGGCGAGCTGGGTGGCCACGCCGCACTGCCGCCGTGCAAGATCGGACGCATGGACCTCAAGGACGGCCTGGTCATCTATGTGTTGATCTGCCCCGAGCTGTACGAGCGCGAAGGCACACCCTACGGCGCCAACAATGGCCGCGACTGGCCCGACAACCATATCCGTTTCGCCCGCCTGGGCCTGGCCGCCGCCGACATCGCCGCCAACCTGGCGCAGATCCATTGGTGCCCGGACCTGGTGCACGCCCACGACTGGCCCGCCGGCCTGGCCCCGGCGTACATGCACTGGCGTGGGTCACGCACACCGACGCTGTTCACCATTCATAACCTGGCCTATCAGGGCGTGGTCAGCCTGGCCTCGACGCCGGAGCTGGGGATTCCACCCCATGCCTTGCAACAGGAAGGCATGGAGTTCTACGGCAAGATGTCGTTCCTCAAGGCCGGCATGGCGTACTCCAGCCATATCACCACCGTGAGCGCCACCTACGCCCAGGAAATCACCACCCCGGAATTCGGCTGCGGCCTTGATGGTTTTCTTGCCGCCAAGACCCAGCAAGGCCTGCTCAGCGGCATTCCCAACGGCATCGATGAAAGCTGGGAAACCTCCACCGACTCGCACCTGATCCACAACTTCAATATCGGCGACTGGGACGGCAAGGCGGTCAACGCTGCCCATGTGCGCGAACTGTTCGGTCTGCATGACTCCACCGGCCCGCTGTTTGCGGTGGTGTCGCGCCTTGTTTACCAGAAGGGCCTGGACCTGACCGAAGCGGTCGCCGGTTTTATCGTCGAGAACGGCGGCCAGATCGCGATCATCGGCCGTGGCGAGCCGGAAGAAGAGCAAGCCATGCGTGAATTGGCCCTGCGCTATCCAGGCCAGGTGGGCGTGCGCATCGGCTTCAACGAGACCGATGCACGCCGCATGTTCGCCGGCAGCGACTTCCTGCTGATGCCATCGCGTTATGAGCCCTGCGGCTTGAGCCAGATGTACGCCCAGCGCTTCGGTTCACTGCCGGTCGCGCGCAACACCGGGGGCCTGGCCGACACCATCGAAAATGGCGTCACCGGGTTCCTGTTCAATGAATCCACGGTGCAAAGCTACGAAGAAGCGCTGAGTCGCGCCTTCAAGGTCTTTGCCTTCCCCGGCTTGCTCAACGCCATGCGTTGCCGCGCCATGACCCAGCCCTTCAACTGGAGCCAGGCCGTGGAACCCTACGCCGAACTGTATGAGCAACTCGTGGCCAAGGCACTGGGGAAACAAGCCAAGTAATCAAGGGAGGTCTCTATAGATGCCGTTACGGACTCTGGAAACCTGGCCCCACGGCGCAATCATGCTGGACGCGCAACACACGCGTTTTGCCTTGTGGGCGCCAGACGCGTTTTATGTCAGCGTTGAATTGGAAGACGGTAGATCCATCGCCATGCTGCCTCAGGCGGATGGCTGGTTTGAAGTCGAAATAAAGTGCCCGGCGGGCACCCGCTATCGCTACAACATCGACGGGGAAAAGGATGTCCCCGATCCCGCGTCCCGGGCCCAGGCCTCGGACGTGCATGGCTGGAGCCTGGTGGTCGACCCGCTCGCCTACACCTGGCAACACGCCAACTGGCAAGGGCGCCCGTGGCACGAAGCGGTCATCTACGAACTGCATGTCGGCGCGCTGGGGGGCTACGCCGAGGTCGAGAAACACCTGCCACGCCTGGCCGAGCTGGGCGTCACCGCAATCGAACTGATGCCGTTGGCGCAGTTCCCGGGCGAACGCAACTGGGGCTACGACGGGGTTCTGCCGTACGCACCGCAGTCCTCCTACGGCACGCCGGAACAACTCAAGCACCTGATCGACAGCGCCCACGGGCATGGTCTGGCCGTGATTCTCGACGTGGTCTACAACCACTTCGGGCCGGACGGCAATTACCTGGGCCAGTACGCCCAAGGATTCTTCCAGGAAGACGTGCACACGCCCTGGGGCGCGGGCATCGACTTCAACCGCCGCGAGGTGCGCGATTTCTTTCTCGATAACGCCTTGATGTGGCTGTTGGAGTACCGCTTCGACGGCTTGCGCCTGGACGCCGTGCACGCCATCGACAATCCCGATTTCCTGCAGCAGTTGGCGCATCGGATGCGTCAGCAGGCCGACATCGGCCGGAATGTCTGGCTGGTGCTGGAAAACGAGCTGAACCAGGCCAGTCTGCTGACGCATGATTTCGACGCGCAGTGGAACGACGACTTCCACAACGTATTGCACGTATTGCTCACCGGCGAAACGGATGCCTATTACAGCGACTTCGCCCAAGACCCTACCGCCAAACTGGCGCGCTGCCTGGGCGAAGGATTTATCTACCAGGGCGACGCCACCCGCCATGGCCATGCCCGTGGCGAACCCAGTGGGTCATTGCCGCCCACGGCGTTCGTGGCCTTTTTGCAGAACCACGACCAGATCGGCAACCGCGCCCTCGGCGAACGCCTGCATCAGCTCTGCTCGCCCGCCGCGCTCAAGGCTGCGACCACGCTGTTGTTAATGTCACCCATGATCCCCCTGATGTTCATGGGCGATGAGGTCAACGCCAGTGAGCCCTTCCTGTTTTTCACCGATCACCACGGTGAACTGGCCGAAGCGGTACGCGAAGGCCGGCGCAATGAGTTTGCCGACTTCGCCGCGTTCCATGACCCCGAGCGACGCGAACGCATTCCCGATCCCAACGCCCTGGCCACCTTCAAGCAGTCATGCCCGGTGTTTGCCGACAACGAACACACGCAGCTTTATCGCCACCTGCTGAGCCTGCGTCACCAGCACATCGTGCCGTACTTGCCCGGCAGCGTGGCATTGGGTGCCCAGGTCCTGGCGCAGGGCGCGGTCAGCGCGCGCTGGCGCCTGGGCAACGGCAGCCAGTTGCAGATCGACCTCAACCTCAGCCCCGCGGCCCTCGAGCACCCAGCGTCCGGCGCAGTTCTATTTCAGACGCCTGCCGAGCAAGGCGCGCAACTGCCGCCCTACAGCGCACGCGTCACCCTATCCCCTGTTGGAGAGCACTCTTGAGCGAAGCGAACCTGGAAATTCTCGCCAGCCGAGCGGGCCTGGCGGTCGACTGGATCGACGCCAACGGCCGCCCGCAACGTGTGACACCCGATGCCCTGCGCGCGGTCCTCAAAGGCCTCGGCCACCCGGCCGATACCGATGCCGAGATCGACGCAAGCCTGCGCGAACTGGAGCAGGCGCGCCACGCCAAACAGCTGCCGCCCCTGATGACCGTCGACAGCGGTCAGGGCCTGGAGCTGGCGCACTATTTCGAGCCCGACACCCAGTGCCGGGTCTGCCTGGAAAACGGTGAAACCCTGGAGCTGCGGCTGGACGGCGATGCGGTACTGCCCGGCGTGATCGCCCTTGGTTATCATCAGGTGCACATCAAGGACCAGACCTTCACCCTGGCCGTCGCCCCCACCCACTGCCACAGCGTGGCCGAAGCGGTCGACAGCAGCCCCGCCCGCGCCTGGGGCCTGAGTGCGCAACTCTACTCGCTGCGCCGCCTGGGCGATGGCGGCTTCGGCGATACCCTGGCCCTGGAGCACCTGGTACGCGCCGCCGCCGAACGAGGGGCCGATGCCCTGGCGATCAGCCCGATGCACGCGATGTTCAGCGCCGACACCGGGCGCTACAGTCCGTATTCGCCATCCAGCCGCTTGTTTCTCAACAGCCTGTATGCCTCGCCCGCGTGCATCCTCGGCGAGCGCGAAGTGCGCAACGCCATCGACGCCCTCGGCCTGACGGACGAATTGCACGCTCTGGAACAACACAGCCTCATCGACTGGCCTGCCGCCGCCGCCGCCAAGCAACGCCTGCTGCGCGCCTTGTATGAAGATTTCCGCCACGGTCATCACCCACAACATGCCGACTTCCTGAGCTTCCGCCAGGCCGGCGGTGAAGCCCTGGAAAACCATTGCCGCTTCGAAGCCATTCAAACCGCACGCGCGGCGGCGGGCGAAGACCTCGACTGGCGTCACTGGCCCGAGGAATGGCGCAACCCACAGAGCCCCGCACTGGCGCAGTTCGCCGACGCCAACCGCGATGAGATCGGCTATTTCGCCTTTACCCAATGGCTGATCGCCCGTTGCCTTGAACGCGCCCAACAAGCGGCCAAGGGCAGCGGCATGGGCGTCGGCCTGATCGCCGACCTGGCCGTGGGCGCCGACGGTGGCGGCAGCCAGGCCTGGAGCCGCCAGGATGAACTGCTGGCCGACCTGACCGTGGGCGCGCCACCGGACATTCTCAACCGCGCCGGCCAAGGCTGGGGCATCTCCGCGTTTTCGCCCGAGGGCCTCAAGCGCAATGGTTTTTGCGCCTTCATTGAAATGTTGCGGGCCAACTTCGCCCACGCCGGGGGTTTGCGCATTGACCACGTCATGGGCCTGCAGCGCCTGTGGGTGATCCCCATGGGGGCCTCGCCCCGCGAAGGCGCCTATCTGTATTACCCGGTAGATGACCTGCTGCGGCTGCTGGCCCTGGAGTCCCATCGTCACCAGGCCATCGTTCTGGGCGAAGACCTGGGCACGGTGCCGGACGGCCTGCGCGAAAAACTCAGCAGTCGTTCGATCCTGGGCATGCGCGTGCTGCTGTTCGAACAAGGCCACGACGGCCAGTTCAAGCCGATCCTCGATTGGCCGGACAACGCCCTGGCCACCACCAGTACCCACGATTTGCCGACACTCAACGGTTGGTGGCACAGCCGCGATATCGACTGGAACATCCAGCTCGGCCTGATCGATGCACCCACCGTGGAGCAATGGAGCGAGCACCGCCTGCGCGAACGCCAGGCGCTGCGCCAGGCCTTGAGCCAGGATCCGCAGAACTTCGTCGATGAAATCCGTAACGAAACCGACCATATGATCGACGCCAGCGTGCGCTACCTGGGCCACACCCGTGCGCCGCTGGTGCTGTTGCCGTTGGAGGATGCCCTGGCGGTGGAAGAACAAGCCAACCTGCCCGGCACCACCGATACCCATCCCAATTGGCGCCGGCGCCTGGCGGGCGAGGCCTCCAGCCTGCTCGACAACGCCGGTGCCGCGCGCCGCCTCGAACTGCTGGCCGTCGCGCGCAACCAAGCCTATGAGCGTGACCGATGAACGCACTGCCCCTGCGCGCCACCCAGCGCCTGCAATTCCATAAAGGTTTCACTCTCGACGATGCGGTGCCGCTGGTGCCGTACTTTGCCCGCCTGGGCATCAGCCACCTGTACGCATCACCGTTGCTCAGCGCCCGCGCGGGCTCCATGCACGGCTACGACGTGGTCGACCCCACCCGCGTCAATCCGGAACTGGGCGGCGAGGCGGCATTGCGGCGCCTGGTCGCAACGCTGCGTGAACATGACATGGGGTTGATCCTCGATATCGTCTCCAACCACATGGCCGTGGGCGGCGCCGATAACCCTTGGTGGCTGGACCTGCTGGAATGGGGGCGCTTGAGCCCGTACAGCGAATTTTTCGACATCCAGTGGCACTCCCCCGACCCGCTGCTCAAGGGCCAACTGTTGATGCCGTTCCTGGGCAGCGACTACGGCGAAGCCCTGCAAAGCGGCACGCTGAGCCTGAAATTCGATGCCGCCCAAGGCGCGTTCCACGTTGACCATTACGAGCACCGATTCCCGATCTGCCCACGGGATTACGCCTTGATCCTGGGCAGCGACGAATCGCTCAAACCCTTGGCCGATCGGTTCGCGGCCCTCGCCTATCAAGACGATGCCTATGCCGAAGCCGCCTGGCTCAAACAGGCCCTGGCCGAACGTGCCACCGAAGTGTTGCCGGCCATCGAACAGCGCCTGGCCGCGTTCGATGGCCGTCAGCCGGAAGGTTTCCAGCGCCTGCATCATCTGTTGGAGCAACAGAGCTACCGCCTGGCCAGCTGGCGCACGGCAGCGGACGATATTAACTGGCGGCGCTTCTTCGACGTCAACGAACTGGGCGGCTTGCGCGTGGAGCGCAGCGCCGTGTTCGAAGCCACCCATGGCAAAATTTTCGAGCTGATCAGCCAGGGCCTGGTGGATGGCCTGCGCATCGACCATATCGACGGCCTGGCCGACCCGCGTGGTTACTGCCGCAAGCTGCGACGCCGGGTGGATGCTCTCTCGCCCGAACGGCATTTGCCGATCTTTGTCGAAAAAATCCTCGGCGAAGGCGAGACCCTGCGTGAAGACTGGCAAGTGGACGGTACCACCGGCTACGAATTCATGAACCAGCTGTCCTTGCTGCAACACCACCCGGACGGTTTTGCCCCACTGGCTGACCTGTGGACGCGCCACAGCGAACGGCCCTCGGCCTTTATCGAAGAAGCCCGGCTGGCGCGTCAGCAAATCCTCAATGGTTCGTTGGGCGGCGACTTCGAAAGCGTGGCACAGGCGCTGCTGCAGGTGGCCCGCGATGACGTGATGACCCGCGACCTGACCCTGGGCGCGATCCGCCGCGCCTTGCAGGAGCTGATCGTGCACTTCCCGGTGTACCGTACCTATATCAGCGCGCACGGCCGCAGCGCCGATGACGACAAGGTCTTCCGGCAAGCGCTCGAAGGTGCGCGCGGCACCTTGAACGAAGGCGATTGGCCGGTGCTTGACCACCTGGAACAATGGCTCGGCGGCCAGCCCTGGCGTCATCGCCCGGTGGGGCGCGAGCGCAAGATGCTCAAGCATGCCTGCGTGCGCTTCCAGCAACTGACCTCGCCCGCCGCCGCCAAAGCGGTGGAAGACACCGCGTTCTATCGCTCGGCGGTGCTGCTGTCGCGCAACGACGTGGGCTTCAGCACCGAACAGTTCAGCGCGCCGCTGGCCGAGTTCCACGCGGTCAATCAGCAACGCTTGAAGGCGTTCCCGGACAACCTGCTGGCCACCGCCACCCATGACCACAAGCGCGGCGAAGACAGCCGTGCGCGCCTGGCGGTGCTCAGTGAATGCGCACCGTGGTACGCCGAGCAGGTTGAGCACTGGCGCACCCTCGCCCAACCGTTGCGCGAGGACGCGAGCGCGCCGTCGGCCGGCGATGAACTGATCCTCTATCAGGTGCTGCTGGGCAGTTGGCCGCTGGACCTGACCGACGACTTCACGGGTTACCAGCAACGCCTCTGGCAGTGGCAACAGAAAGCCCTGCGCGAAGCCAAGTTGCAAAGCAGCTGGAGCGCGCCCAACGAAGCCTATGAACAGGGCGTCGAACGCTTCCTGTCGCGCCTGCTGCTCAGCGTCGAGGGCCAGCCGTTGCGCACGGCCCTCGCCGCTGCCGCCCAGGTGATTGCCCCGGCCGGCGCGCTCAATAGCCTGGCGCAATCCTTGCTTCGAATGACCGTGCCGGGTGTACCCGACCTGTACCAGGGCGCTGAGTACTGGGACTTCAGTCTGGTGGACCCGGACAACCGGCGTCCGGTGGATTTCAACGCGCGGCAACACGCGTTGAACACGCCACCAGACCTCGGTGAGCTGTTATTCAACTGGCACGACGGGCGCATCAAACAGGCCTTGATTGCCCAGGTGCTGGCCTTGCGCAAGGCCCATCCCGGGCTGTTTCGCAACGGCGCCTATACGCCGCTGGAGGTGGTCGGCCAACACGCCGAACACGTGGTTGCGTTCTACCGTGAACACCAGGGCAAACGGCTGCTGGTGGTGGCGCCGCGCTGGCCCCACCGCCTGCTTGCAAACGGTGTGCATCCGCGCATCACTGCGCAGGTTTGGGGCGATACCCGGCTCAAATTACCGTTCGCCGCACCAACTCAACACTGGAAGGGACTTTTTCACACAGGTGCAGTCACACCAGACAAGGAGCTGTTGATCAGCACTGCCCTGGGGGATTTCCCGGTCAATGTCTTTATCAATCCTGATGATCAAGAAAGCTGAAATTCTCTGTGAGGAGCATTGTGATGAGTACTGAAGACAAACGCATACGCGAACTGGCGCATCAGATCTGGGAGTCGGAAGGCAAACCCCATGGGGAGGATGCACGCCACTGGGAGATGGCGCGCAAGCTGGCCGAATCCGAAGCGCTGACGCCGACCAAGCCTAAACCGGCCGCCAAGCCGAAGACCGCGCCCAAGCCTGCGGCAGCCAAAGCCAAACCCGCGGCGGCCAGCAAACCGGCCCCGCCACCGGCGAAAAAACCGGCGGCGCCGAAAAAGCCCAAACCCTGAGCACCCTCACGACCTGAGCCTCCTTCCGGCGCTGCCGGCAGGGGGTGACCTCACTTTTCATTCTTGTACGCTGAAATTCCGTCGGCACGGCCGCGTTCGGCCTGAAGAAAACACCCTTGCAGGAGCAACATTCATGAGCAAACCCCATAAGACCCCATCGACGCCGGGCAATGAGCCGTCGCGGATTCGTGAAGGTTTGCCCTTCCCTCTTGGCGCCACATGGGACGGCCTGGGCGTCAACTTTGCGCTGTTCTCGGCCAACGCCACCAAGGTCGAGCTGTGCCTATTCGATGACTCGGGCGAAGTCGAGCTTGAACGTATCGAACTGCCCGAATACACCGACGAAATCTTCCACGGTTATTTGCCCGACGCCCACCCTGGGCTGATTTACGGCTACCGTGTGTACGGTCCCTATGACCCGGCCAACGGTCATCGCTTCAACCACAACAAACTGCTGATCGACCCCTATGCCAAGCAATTGGTCGGTGAGTTGAAATGGTCCGAAGCGCTGTTCGGCTACACCATCGGCCACCCCGACGACGACCTCAGTTTCGACGAACGCGACAGCGCGCCCTTCGTGCCCAAGTGCAAGGTCATCGACCCGGCCCACACCTGGGGCAACGACCAACCGGTGCGGGTGCCGTGGGACCGCACGATCATCTACGAAACCCACCTGCGCGGCATCAGCATGCGTCACCCCTCAGTCGGCGAATCGGTGCGCGGCACCTGCGCCGGGCTGATGGAAGACGACGTGCTCAAGCATATCCGCCAGTTGGGCATTTCTTCGGTGGAGCTGTTGCCGGTGCATGCCTTCGTCAACGACCAGCACCTGCTGGAAAAGGGCATGACCAACTATTGGGGCTACAACAGCATCGCGTTTTTCGCCCCCGACCCACGCTACCTGGCCAGCGGCAAGATCGCCGAGTTCAAGGAAATGGTCGCGCACCTGCATGAGCAAAAGCTCGAAGTGATCCTCGACGTGGTCTACAACCACACCGCCGAAGGCAACGAGCGCGGCCCGACCCTGTCGATGCGTGGCATCGACAACGCCTCGTACTACCGCCTGATGCCCGACGACAAGCGCTTCTACATCAACGATTCCGGCACCGGCAACACCCTCGACCTGAGCCACCCCTGCGTGCTGCAGATGGTCACCGACTCCCTGCGTTACTGGGCCAACGAAATGCATGTCGATGGCTTCCGCTTCGACCTGGCAACCATTCTCGGGCGCTACCGCGACGGCTTCGACGAGCGTCACAGCTTCCTCGTCGCCTGCCGCCAGGACCCGGTGCTGCGCCAGCTCAAACTGATTGCCGAACCCTGGGACTGTGGCCCGGGCGGCTATCAGGTGGGCAATTTCCCGCCGGGCTGGGTGGAATGGAACGACCGTTTCCGCGACACCGTGCGTGCATTCTGGAAAGGCGACGACGGCCAGTTGGCCGACTTCGCCGGGCGCATGACCGCCTCGGGTGAGATGTTCAATCATCGTGGCCGTCGGCCGTACAGCTCGGTGAACTTCATCACCGCCCATGACGGTTTCACCCTGCACGACCTGGTGTCGTACAACGACAAGCACAACGAAGACAACGACGAGAACAACCAGGACGGCAGCAACAACAACCTGTCCTGGAACCACGGCGTCGAAGGCCCGACCGACGACCCACAAATCAACGCGCTGCGCCTGCGCCAGATGCGCAACTTCTTCGCCACGCTGCTGCTGGCCCAGGGCACGCCGATGATCGTGGCCGGCGACGAATTCGCCCGCACCCAGCACGGCAACAACAATGCGTATTGCCAGGACAGCGAGATCGGCTGGGTCAACTGGGACCTGGATGAAGACGGCAAGTCGCTGCTCAAGTTTGTGAAGCGCTTGATCAAGCTGCGCCTGGCCTACCCGATCCTGCGTCGCGGGCGCTTCCTGGTCGGTGACTACAACGAAGACATCGGCGTGAAGGACGTGACCTGGCTGGCGCCGGATGGCAACGAAATGACCACCGAGCAATGGGAGGACAGCCACGGGCGCTGCCTCGGCATGCTGATGGATGGCCGCGCCCAGGAAACCGGGATTCGCCGTGCCGGTGCCGACGCCACCTTGCTGCTGGTGGTGAACGCTCATCATGACATGGTCAATTTCCGTCTGCCGCCCGTGCCCCAGGGTGAATTCTGGACCTGCATGCTCGATACCAACGACCCGGCCGTGCGCGGCCAGGAGCGCTTTGATTTCGATCACGAATACGCCGTCACCGGCCGCTCGCTGTTGCTGTTTGAACTTCAGCGCGAAGACGAGGCGTGAAATGGACCAGCAGGGATGCCTTCAACACCACCGGGACTACGCGGACACGCAAGCCCTTGGCGAGGCGCTGAAGGCGCTCCAGGCCGAAGGCTTGGACCACTTGCCGCTGCCCGGCAGCGGCGAGACGTTGGCACGGTTCAGTCGGTTGGCGCAGGTGGCCGGGCACGACCTGCGCTTGTGCAAGTTGTTCGAAGGCCACACTGATGCACTGGCGATCATCGCCGAGCTGCATAGCCCACTGCCGCCGTTGGGCAGTACCTGGGGCATGTGGGCCGCCGAACCGCCGACGGCCAAGGTGTGCGTGCAGCGCCAGGGCGAGCGCGTGCGGGTGACCGGGCGCAAGGCTTGGTGCTCCGGCGCGGCGGTGGTCAGCCATGGGTTGTTGACGGCCTGGGATGAAGAAGACCGTCAGCAACTGGTGGCGGTGCCGATGCAACAGCCGGGGGTCAGGGTGACGGATGAAGGCTGGAGCGCAGTCGGCATGGCGGCGACCGGCAGCGTCGAGGTGCTGTTCGACGACGCGCACGGGGTTGCCGTTGGCGGCCCCGGCGCCTACCTTGGCCGCCCCGGTTTCTGGCAAGGCGGCATCGGCATCGCGGCGTGCTGGTACGGCGCGGCGCAACGCCTGGCAGAGGCGCTGCGCGAGCAGTGCAACAAACGCCCGGAACCGCATGCCCTCGCCCACTTGGGCGCGGTGGACAGCGCGCTGTACGCCGCTGCCTGTGCATTGCGCCACAGTGCCGCACACATCGACCGTGCGCCCACCGCTGACGCCCGGCTACTGGCCCAACGCACACGGGCCTGCGTCGAAGAGTGCGTAGAACAGGTGATCCACCATGTGGGCCGGGCGCTCGGTGCCGGGCCTTTTTGCAAGGACCGGCACTTTGCCCAACTGATGGCGGACTTGCCGGTGTATGTGCGCCAAAGCCATGCCGAACGCGATCTTGCCGGTCTCGGCGAGCTGGTTGCCGGCGAACCCACAGGGAGGTGGCAACTATGAAACCCAACCCGATCGTCGGCCAGGGCACGCCGTTGCACCGCTGGCAAGCGTCGTCGCGCATGGCCGAGTTGCCGCTGATCAGCGTTGAACAGTTGGTGCCCGAGGGCCATCGCGCGGTGATTGTCGCGCCACACCCGGATGATGAAGTGCTGGGCTGTGGTGGTCTGTTGCAAGGTTTGGCCGCGTTGGGTCGGCCGATGCAACTGATTTCGGTCACCGACGGCAGCGCCAGCCACCCCGGTTCGCGTCGTTGGCCGGTGGAGCGCTTGAGCGTGGTGCGTCCGCAGGAGTCGGCGCAGGCCCTGCACCGGCTGGGTCTGCCGCTGCACAGTCTGAAATGGCTGCGCGCGGGGTTTGCCGACAGCCATGTCGCCGACCGTGAAGCGCAGTTGGTCGAGTTTATCCAGCGCTACCTCAAGCCCACCGATGTGGTGTTTACCACCTGGCGCGAAGACGGTCACTGCGACCACGAAGCCGTCGGCCGTGCCAGCGCCAAGGCGGCGCAGGCCGTGGGCGCCGCGTTGTATGAGTTGCCGGTGTGGACCTGGCATTGGGCGACCCCCGAGGACTGCCTGGTGCCGTGGCACCGCGCGCGCAAAATCCCCCTGACCTGCGAAGCCGTCGCCCGCAAGCGCCATGCCATCCATGCCTTCGCGAGCCAGCTGGAAGGCGACCCGCAGATCGGCCTGGCGCCGGTGCTTGCGCCCTATGTGGTGGAACGCTTGCTGCAACCTTTTGAGGTGGTATTTGTATGAGTGTGGCCACGCCCTATTTCGACCGACTGTTTGCTGGCAACGATGATCCCTGGGCCTTCCGCCAACGCTGGTACGAACGGCGCAAACGCGCACTGACCCTGGCGTTGCTGACCCGGCCGCGTTATGCCTCGATCTTCGAACCAGGGTGTGCCAATGGCGAACTGAGCGCCGAACTGGCGCCACGCTGTGATCGCCTGCTGTGTTGCGACACCGCCGCGGCGGCCGTGAGCCTGGCGCGTAAACGCCTGCTGGGTTTCCCCCATGCCCAGGTGCGGCAGAGTCGACTACCCGAACAATGGCCCGAGGGCCAGTTCGACCTGATCGTATTGAGTGAGCTGTGTTACTACCTTGACGCCGACGACCTGGGCCGTTTGATCACCCGCGCCCTCAGCGCGCTGAGCGCCGATGGCCAGGTGTTGGCCTGCCATTGGCGTGCGCCCATCGAGGGCTGCCCTCAAACCGCCGAACAGGTGCATGCCCTGCTGGGACAGCGCCTGGGCATGACGCGGGTCGCCGGCCACCATGACCCTGATTTTCTCCTCGACCTGTGGAGCCGCGACGGCACCTCGGTCGCGCATCTGGAGGGCCTGCGATGATCGGCATTCTGATCCCGGTGCACAACGAAGAGGCACTGTTGGCCGAGTGTCTGGACGCCGCACTGGTCGCGGCCAGCCACCCGGACCTGCACGGCGAAGCGGTACAGATCCTGGTGGTACTCGACAGTTGCAGCGACGCCAGCGCGGTCATCGCCAGCGCCTACCCGGTGCAGTGCCTGGACGTGCAAGCGCGCAATGTCGGGCAGGCGCGTGGTGTGGGCGCGCGTCACCTGCTCAATGCGGGCGCACGCTGGATTGCCTGTACCGATGCCGACAGCCGGGTCTCTCCCGACTGGCTGGTGGCACAGCTTGCGTTGGAGGCGGATGCCGTGTGCGGCACCGTCACCGTCGATACCTGGAGTGAGGATTTCGACACATCGGCGCAGATTCGCTATCACCAGGGCTACGCGGCGCGGGACGGGCATCGGCATATCCACGGCGCCAACCTGGGAGTGAGCGCGGGTGCCTACATACGCGCCGGGGGCTTCGAGCCGCTGGCCTGCCACGAGGATGTGCAACTGGTGCGCGACCTTGAACGCTGCGGCGCGTCCATCGCCTGGAGTCACCGCCCGCAAGTCGTCACCAGCGCACGTCTGCAGGCCCGCGCCCAGGGTGGCTTCGGCGACTTTTTGAAGAGCCTGGTGTGCGCGACCTGAAAAAAACCAAAGGCCGAAATGTGAAAACCTTCAATCCTTGTCTATGCTCATGACGCCTTGCTGATCATTCAAGGTTGAATGGTCACGCAGCACCACGGCGGAGCCTGTGGTGAATAAAAGAGAGTCGTCCCGTTATCGGGCACGACCCCGCCTCAATCGACAAGGACGTGACACCCCATGAAGCCTGCCTGCTTAAGCGAAGGTCGTCGCGGCCCCGCGCAAATCTGGAACAGCGCGCCGCAACTGGCGCAAATCCCGCCGATCGCTGCCACCTCACTGGTGCCTCCGGGCGCGCGCGTGGTCATCATCGCGCCGCACCCCGGCGACGAAGTGCTGGCCTGCGGCGGCCTGCTGCAATTGCTCAGCACCCTGGAGCACCCACTGCAACTGATCTCGATCACCGACGGCAGTGCCAGCCACCCCGGCTCTCACACCTGGCCGGCCAGCCGCTTGAGCGTGGTCCGGCCCCAGGAAAGTGCCGAAGCGCTGCGCCGGCTGGGCATGCCCTTGCACAGCCTGAAATGGATCCGCGGCGGTTTTTGCGACAACGCCCTGGCGGCCCGCGAGCCGCAACTGAGCCAATTTATCGCGCGGTATCTGCAACCGGCCGATGTGGTGTTTACCACCTGGTGCAACGACGGCAATGACGACCACGGCGCCGTCGGCCGCGCCAGCGCCAAGGCGTGCAGCCTGGTGGGGGCGCGGTTGTATGAGGTGCCGATCTGGGCCTGGCACTGGCCCGTCCGCGAAGGGGCCGTGTTCCCCTGGCATCGCGCACGCAAGGTAAGCCTGAACACCTGGGGCGTGGCGCGCAAGCTTCATGCGGCCCACGCCTATGCCACCCAACTGATGGGCGACCCCGAGATCGGCCTGGCACCGATACTGGCGCAGGTGCTGCTGGAGCGTATGCGTGAGCCGTATGAGGTTGTGTTTGTGTAGTGGGTTGAAAGCGGGAGCGCGCAATAAATCGCTCCCGACAGCGTGGCATTTACTCTTCTGCCGGCCTGCATTTGACGATGTATTTGTCTGCGTCCTGCCAATCTTCCCTTTTGCGCATCTGTGCTACTGCTTCGTCAACGTCTGACGCCTCTATGCTGTCATCCGCTTGCCTGGCTTCAGCTCCCTGCCCGCTATTGATTGTCATGTCATACACGGCACAATCGAAGTTGGCCGCCCAGCTCAGGGCAGGCGCCATCATCAACACCAGGGCAACGGGCAACATGCGTGCTGCTTGAATATTCATAGTAGTTCTCCTTTGTAGAAGGGGGCTGTCTCAGCCGTTCGCCAGGCACACCGACTACAGGATCACGTGACGGCCACGCCATGAAGCCCATCGGCCTCGACCCTCTACCTCCATCCACTACCGCTTCGTTCCCAGCCTGTTCAGCATAGCCAATGCAACACAGCAAACCACTCGTACCTACCTGCTATTTCTGACAGTAGCGCTCTGCCCGATGTGTGCTAACGTCTAAAAAGCGCTGCACGGGTTCATGTGCAGTCGAGAAAGCCATGCCAACTCTTTGCATTGGCCGGTGTTTTCAGATGCAGGTAACCCGTAGTCCCTGATCCGTATCGCGCATCACGTTGTCATGGTCTGGCCCGCGCCTGTTGTTGCAGGTGCCGGGGGCCCCCTTCCCGTTAGTCGAGGACGGATCATGCACACACGGTTATCACCTCTGGTTTATTTGGGTTTTGCCTGCTCCGCGGCCCTGGCGCCCTGGGCTCAGGTCAGCTATGCAGCCTGCACCATCTCACCCACCGCCGGCGACGACGTCTACACCTGCGACAGCGGCACTGCCGCCGGTTTTACCGACAGCGGCGGCAACAATACATTGACGATGAGCGGCACCGGTGCTGTCACCGGCAATGCCAGCTTCGGCGCAGGCAATGACCTCGTCACGTTTCTCGATACCAGCACCAGCATGCGCATCAATGGCACGCTGAATCAGGGCGACGGCGTGAATATTTTCCAGATGAATAACGGCACGATCACCGGCGCGTTAATTCAGGGCGCGGGCACGGACATCGTGCAAATCAGCGGTGGCACCATAGGGGCGGTGAGCCAGGGCAGCGGCATCGATAAGTTCTCCATGAGCGGCGGGACCATCGCGTCCCTGGCGCAGGGCGATGGGCTGGACGATTTCGTGTTGAACGCCGGCACCATCACCGGCGCCTTCGAGGATGGCGACCAGGCACTGATGACCGGCGGCAGCATCGGCCGAGTGGACATGAAGCTCGACGACAACCTGTTCGATATGCGCGGCGGAAAAATCATCGGCAACCTGGTGACCGGTTTTGGCAAAGACACCGTCCTGGTATCCGGCACCAGCTTCATTGGCGGCAATATCAGCGTCAGCGGCGGTGACGACCGCGTGGAAGTCTCCGGGGGGGACGTCAACGGGCAAATCCTGCTCAGCTTCGGCAACGACGTGTTCAACTGGACGGGCGGTAACCTGCACTCCTTCGTGCTGGCCGGCGCGGGGGACGATACGGCGTTGCTGAAGAACCTGGTGAATACGCAATTGGCAGCAACGACGCTGATTGACGGCGGCCTGGGCAACGACAAACTGACCCTGGACAACACCAAGGCCGGCGACCCGGGCCTGTTTACCAACTGGGAAACCATCCAGATGGACAATGGCGCGCAATTGAGCCTGGGCGGTACGCTCAAGCTCGGTGACAGTGGCACCGGGACCGGCACATTGAGCCTCGACGGTACGAGCGAACTGCTGGTCGCCACCGGCGTGATCGAAGCGTTTACCGCCGGCCAGTTGGTCAGCGTCAACAACCGTGGTCTGATCGACATGACCTCCGGCAGTAACGGCCCCAACGATACCCTGACCATCAACGGTAATTACACCGGTGACGGTGCACGGCTCAAACTGGACAGCACGCTGGGAGGCGACGGCTCACCCAGCGACAAACTGGTGGTCAGTCAGGGTGCCATGGCGGGCTCTACCAGCATCACGGTCAGCAATGCCGGCGGCGCCGGTGCCGAGACGCTGCAGGATGGTATCCAGGTGGTGCAGGCACTCAACGGCGCCACCAGCAGTGCCGGTGCCTTCACACTCGGGGCGCCGGTGTCCGCCGGGGCATTTGACTACTACCTGTTCAAAGGCGGTGTCACGGCCGGTACGCAACACAACTACTACCTGCGCTCCACGATACCGGTTACGCCGATACCCGAACCCGAGAACCCACCCGTCCCATTGCCCGAGCCCGAGAACCCGCCCGTCCAATTGCCCGAGCCCGTCGTAGGCACCCCGCCACTGCCGCCCAACCCAGGCATTACCCCCATTCCGATCTACCGTCCGGAAGTGCCGGTGTATGCCGCGCTGTTCCCGGCCGCGCAACAGATTGTGCAGGGCATGCTGGGCACTTATCACGAGCGCATGGGCGATCAGCGCCAGCAACAGCGCACCGGCGCATTTCCAGCGGGTTGGGGTCGCGTCTACGGCAGCAGCAGCCGCCAGGGTTTTGCCGGTACGGTAAGCCCGACACTGGACAGTTCGATAACCGGCTTCCAGGTGGGCAGCGATGTGTACGCCGGCACCCTGGACGACGGCCTGCTGCAACGCCTGGGGTTTTTCGTCGGCCATAGCCGCCTGAGGGGCAACGTCAAAGGCTTCAACGACGGTTGGCAGGACAAGGACGCCGGCAAGACTACCCTGCGCGGCGACAGCCTGGGGGTTTACTGGACGCTGATCGGCGCCAACCAGGCCTACCTCGACCTGGTGCTGATGGGCACGCGTTTGGATGGCCATAACGAGTCCGACCGTGGCGTGAAGATGAAAACCCGTGGCCACAACCTTGCCGCTTCCGCCGAAGTCGGCTGGCCGATCCCCGTCACCCGTGACTGGGTCGTCGAACCCCAGGCGCAGGTGATCGTCAGCAAGACCAAGCTCGATAGCCGCAACGACGGTATCTCCGACGTGTCTTTCGATGCCGACACCAGCCTCACCACACGCCTGGGCGTGCGCCTGCGCGGCGACTACCATGTGCGCGACATGCCCTTTCAACCCTATGCCCGCGCCAATATCTGGCACACCAGCGCCGGGCAAAACACCGTCACCTTCAACGATGTGACGGACATCGACACCGAGCAGAAGTCCACCACGCTGGGGTTGAGTGTCGGCGCCACGCTGCAGGTCGCCACCGGGGTCAGTGTCTACAGCGAGGTCGGCTATAACCGCAACCTGGACAGCCACACGTTCAACGGCCGCCAGGGCACACTTGGCCTGAGAATGGAGTTCTAGACCGCGCCAACAGCCTTGAAACGGGAAAATTGGAAGGCAATCGCCAGCCAGATAAACCAGGCCGGCATCACGCACAGCGCCAGGCGTGTGTCCGGCCGCAACGCCAGCAAACACAGCACAAACGCGAGGAACGCCAGGCTGAACCAGGCCATCGGTACACCGCCCGGCATTTTGTACACCGATGCAGCGTGCAGGTCCGGGCGCTTCTTGCGGTAGGCGATGTAGGACGCGAGGATGGTCGACCAGGTAAAAATCACCAGGATCGCCGACACCGTCGACACGATGGTGAAGGCGGTCATCACCTCCGGCACCACAAACAGCAACACCAGGCCGAGCACCATCAACAGGGTGGTAAACGCCAGGCTGATAAACGGCACGCTGCTGTGCGACAGGCGTCGGAATATTCCCGGCGCATCCCCCAGGTCGGCCAGGCCGAACAACATGCGGCTGGCGGAAAACACCCCGCTGTTGGCCGACGACGCCGCCGAGGTCAGCACCACGAAATTGACGATACCCGCCGCGGCCGGAAAGCCCGCCACCAGGAACAACTCAACGAACGGGCTCTTGCTCGGCGACACCTGCTGCCATGAGGTCACGGCGATGATGCAGGCCAGGGCCAATACGTAGAACAGGATGATGCGCAGCGGAATCGAGTTGATCGCCTTGGGCAAGGTTCTCTCCGGCGCGCGGGTTTCGGCGGCGGCGGTGCCGATCAGTTCGGTACCGGCGAACGAAAAGATCGCCATCTGGAACCCGGCAAAAAAGCCGAACAGGCCATTGGGGAACGCCGCCTGTTTATCCAGCAGATGGCTCAACGACGCGGTCACGCCGGTGGGTGACACAAAGGAACTGGCGATCAGCACCACACTCACGCCGATCAGCGTCAGCACGGCGATGATCTTGATGATCGCGAACCAGAACTCGACTTCACCGAACAACCTGACGGTGAGCACATTCAACGCGAACAGCGTCATTAGCATGCCCACGGCGGGCATCCACGCCGGGACGTCGGGAAACCAGTACTGGAAGAATCCGCCGACCACCACCGCATCCCCCACCACCGCCACGCTCCAGCTCAACCAGTACGACCAGCCAAGAAAGAACGCCGCGCGCGGCCCCAGGTAAGCGCCGGCAAAGTCGGCGAAACTCTTGAAGTTTAGGTTGGAGAGCAGCAGCTCACCCATGGCGCGCATCACGAAATACACGAACAGGCCGATGATCATGTAGATCAGGATGATCGAGGTGCCGGACAGCGCGATGATCTTGCCGGAGCCCATGAACAGGCCGGTGCCTATCGCACCGCCCATGGCCATCAGTTGGATGTGGCGGTTGCTCAGGGTGCGTTGCAACGCAGGCTTTTCATAAAGCCCGGGCGTGGTTGTTTTCATCACAAAACCTCTTGTTATGTTTTTGAGTTTTGGCAGAAAAAAGGCGGTAGAGCGTTTGTTGTTATCGGGTGGCCTTGCTTTGGAAACCGTGCAGCACGTTGACGGCGTTGATGCCGATCTCATCGACCATGTAGCCGCCTTCCATCACGAACAACGTCGGCACACCTACGCTGGCGATGATCTGGCCCATGCCGATGAAGTCCTCGCTGTCGAGCAGGAAGTGGCTGATGGGGTCGTCCTTGAACGTGTCCACGCCCAGGGAGATCACCAGCACTTCGGGGGCAAAACTTCTTAATTGCCGGCACGCATCGGCCAGGGCGGTGTTGTAGTGGTCCCACGTGGTGTTTTTGGGCAGCGGGTAATTCAGGTTGAAACCCTCACCGGCGCCTGTGCCTCGCTCACTGCGGGCCCCGGAAAAATACGGATAGGACACCGCTGGGTCGCCATGCAGGGAGATGAACAGCACGTCTGCACGGTCGTAGAAAATATTCTGCGTGCCGTTGCCATGGTGGAAATCCACATCCAGCACCGCCACGCGTTTCGCGCCCTGGGTAATGGCCTGCTGCGCGGCAATCGCGGCGTTGTTGAGGTAGCAATAACCGCCCATGTATTCGCGGGCCGCGTGATGACCCGGTGGGCGGCACAGGGCGAAGGCGCTGTGGTGGCCTTCGTCGATCAGCGCCAGGCCGGTGAGCGCGATGTCTGCGCTGGTCTTCACCGCGTGCCAGGTGGTAGCTGTGATCGGCGAACCGGCGTCCATGGCAAAGAAGCCCAGCTTGCCGTCGATGAAGTCCGGCACCTGCTGGTTGGCCAGGTCGCGTACCGGCCACACCAGCGGCAGTGCGTCATGGCTGCGGCCGATGGCGGTCCACTCGGCCCAGGCGTTTTCGAGGAAGGCGACATAGCGCTCGCTATGGGCATTGACGTAACTGGCACGGTCGAAGGCGCGCGGCACAATGATGTCGCCCAGCCCCACGTGCCGGACGCGATCGCGCACGGTGTCGGCGCGGCTCGGTTGTTCGAACGAGGGTTTGAGCACGCCGTCCTTCAATTCGGTGCCGTGGTGCAAACGGTGGTCATCGCTAAAAACAGTCAGCATGGGTGTGCATCCGCCAGTAAAAGACAAGCCTCATTTTGTTCTGGCGGCGAGGGGATTTCTTTGCTTTTACTTCTGGCACTGCTAGCTTTATCGGGTGTTTTTACCAAAGCGGCAGCCATAAATGAAAAATAAAACCAAGCAGGTCGTTCTTGACGACACCGATCTCGCCATCCTGGCCTTGCTTCAGGAAGACGCGAGCATTTCCAACGCCCAACTGAGTGAGCGCCTGGCCCTGAGCCTCACGCCCTGCTGGCGTCGGCGCAAACGCCTGGAGGAAGAAGGCGTGATCAAGAGCTACCAGGCCAACCTCGATCGCAAAATGCTCGGCCTGGACATCATGGCGTTTGTGCACGTGCGCTTTGCCATCCACACCGACCACGCACCGGACGCCTTCGAAGCGGTGGTCAAGGACCTGCCCGAGGTGCTCTCGTGCCACAAGATTACTGGCGATGCGGACTACCTGTTGCAGGTGTTGGCCGAGGATCTGGACAGCTACAGCGAGTTTGTCGAGAGCGTGCTACGGCGCCAATTGGGCATTGCGTCGATCCAGTCCAGCCTCGCGTTGCGCGAGGTAAAAGCCACGAGTCGGGTGGCGATTCCACAGCGCGATTAACGCTGCCCCGCTCGGCAGGTAGTGGCTAAAAGCCTGCTGAGCGGAGGTGAAAAATTCGTTAACTAATTCTCCCCAAAGGGTTTTATCCATGGAATCGATCTGACAGACTAATGCGAATAATTATCAACAGATTTATTATTCGCCAGGAATGGCACTTAGGGAGAGCCCGTTCGATGTCTGTGCAACAAGGATCTACACCTCGCTTGATCGTGTTGGCCGTGTGGCTGGCCGCCTCACACACGGTCTTCGCCGCCGACGCTGAAACCCCGGCCGGCACGCTGGAACTGGGTGCCACGCAAATCTCCGGCGAAGGCCAACTGGGCGAAACCACCGAAGGTACGCAGTCCTACACCACCGGGGCCATGAAGACCGCGACCAAGCTGCCCCTTACCCTGCGTGAAACCCCACAAGCCGTTACCGTCATCACCCGCCAGCGCATGGATGACCAGGCCATGACCAGCATCAATGATGTGGTCAATGCCACCCCCGGTTTGTTCCTGAATTTTTCCAATGGCCCTGGCCGCCAGTCCTATACCGCACGGGGTTTCGACATCGACAACCTGATGTATGACGGCATTCCTAGCGGCTATAGCGGCGCGTCGGTCGGCGCCCAGCCGAACCTGGCGATGTTCGATCGCGTCGAGGTCGTGCGCGGCGCCACCGGTCTGGTGACCGGCGCGGGCAACCCTTCGGCCGCCATCAACCTGGTGCGCAAACGCCCACTGGACGAGCAGAAAGTCACCCTGACCGGTGCCGCCGGCAGCTGGGACGACTACCGTGGCGAGCTTGACGCCTCCAGCCCGCTCAATGACAGCGGCACCTGGCGTGGTCGGGTCGTCACCTCTTACCGCGATGCCAACAGTTTTATCGACCACGCCGAGGACTATCACGGCCTGTTCTACGCCGTCACCGAAGCCGACCTGGGCGAAGACACCACCCTCACCCTTGGCTACTCGAACCAGAAGGACAAGACCAACTACTTCTGGGGCTCCGCCATGATCGGCCAGGACGGCCATCACCTGGACCTGCCGCGCGCCTACAACCCTGGCACCGATTGGGAGAACAAAGACCAGGAAATCAACACCGTCTTCGCCGAACTGCGCCAGCAACTGGCCAATGACTGGAAACTGCAGGTCAACGCCAACTACGCCGAACAGAATGCGCTGTTCTCCGGTTCCTACCAATCGCGCTGGGCCGCCGACAAGTCACTGGCGCGCACGGTCTACCAGGCCGCCTACGACGAAAACCAGGCTGGCGTCGACGCCTTTGCCAGCGGACCGTTCCAGGCATTCGGGCGTACCCATGAATTGGTGGTGGGCGCCAGCCGGCGCATCTACGACATGACCACCCACAACTACAGCCCGTACGACAGCAACTGGCCGCTGACGGCGGGCAAACCGAATTTCGTCCACACCGTCGACGACCGTGCAATAGCCACCCAGGACGGCGTCTACCTCACCACGCGCCTGAGCCTGGCCGACCCACTCAAACTGATCCTCGGCGGGCGCCTGGACTGGTATGACTACGACGCCCACGGCAGCGACAGCGGCGACTACAAGGTCACCCGCAACCTCACCCGCTACGCCGGCCTGATCTACGAGCTGGACGACCATCACTCGGTCTACGTCAGCTACAGCGACATCTTCACGCCGCAAAGCGCCAAGGACACCGCCGGCACGCCGGTCAAGCCGATTGTCGGCAAGAACTACGAGGTCGGCATCAAGGGCGAATACCTCGGTGGCGCGTTGAATGCGAGCGTCGCGCTGTTCCGCGTCGACCAGGAAAACCGCGCCACCCAAGTGTTCGTGCAAAACTGCCCGCAGACCGAATGTTATGAAGCCTCGGGCGAGATTCGCAGCCAGGGGATCGACTTCGAGCTGCAAGGCGCCTTGACCGAGAACTGGCAAGTCGGCGGTGGCTACACCTACGCGCGAACCCACACCATCAAAGACGATGCCAACCCGCAAAAGGTCAACAAGCAGTACAACACCGACACACCGGAACACCTGTTCAAACTGACCACCCGCTACAACCTCCAGGGCCCGCTGGAAAAATTCCGGGTAGGCGGCAACATCTCCTGGCAGAGCCGTATGTACAACGACGTCAAGCTGACGGATGGCAGCACCTACCGCCTCCAACAAGGCACCTACGCCATCACCGACCTGATGGCCGGCTACAAGGTCAACGAGCATGTGGACCTGCAGCTCAACGCCAACAACATCTTCGACCGCCGCTATTACTCCACCATCGCCAACTCCGTGGACTACGGCGGCGACGCCTACGGCACCCCACGGAATATGATGCTGACGGCCAAGTACACGTTCTGACCGACAGGCATAGGTATCGACACAACGTGCGCTGAGCTGAAAATCCAGGGCCAACGGGCTGTTGTGGTGAGCAGGCTTGTCCCGCGCGGGGCTGCGCAGCAGCCCTAAGACCTGCGCCTCGGTTGATCTGACACGGCGGTGACCTTCCGCTGAACCTCGACAGCTCCCACAGGGCACAAGGCTTAAAGTCCCGGCCCCGGATGCCGATACGCCTTTTAGCTTCCCCGCCTCTGCAAAAATCCCGATACCTGTACCCGCGCGCCATCGTGGCACGCCGCATGCTTTGTTCCTGGCCCGTCCACAAGGAGTAAGAGCGAATGCCTGCCCGTACCCGTTTCCTGGAGCACTACCGCAAGGCCGACCGCATCATGCTGGCGTTGATGTGGCTGATGTCCCTGTTCTCCCTGGGGTTGGCGTTCTGGCACGACACGCTCACCCAGGCGCTCGTCGTCGGGGGCGGCACCAGTCTGGTGCTGACCGTGCTCTATCGCGCCATCGGCGGCACCCGCATGATGCGTTGCGCACTGGGCGCGGGGCTGATGGTCATGGCCGCGCTGCACATCAACCAGGCCCAGGGCGTGATCGAAGCGCACTTCGGCATTTTCGCGCTGCTGGCGGTGCTGACGTTCTACCGCGACTGGCTGCCGATCCTGGTGGCCGCCGTCACCATCGCCGTGCACCACGTAGTCTTCCACGCCTTGCAGCACCAAGGGTTCCCGGTGTTCGTGATGCAACACCACGGCGGCTGGGCCATGGTGTTCGTCCACGCGTTCTATGTGGTGATGGAAACCGTCGCCCTGCTCTACCTCGCCGTGCACAGCCAGACTGAAGCGGTGGAGAGCCAGGAAATGCTCGAGAAGATGCTCGACGTGACCTCCCAGTTCAGCGCGCAAACCGCCCACGGCGAAGGCAAGGTGCGTGTATCCCTCGCCAAACGCTTCGACCACTTCCTGCAACAGCTCACTCAATTGATCGACGGCGTGGCCCGTGACTCCCATGGCCTCGGCCAACTCGGCCAGGAACTGGCCCACGCCAGCGGCACCCTGGAAAAAGGCGCACGGCATCAATTGGCCGAAATCAGCGAAATGACCGGCTCCATGCAACGCATGGAACACGCCATGGACAACATCGCGGTGCACGTCGAACAAGCCGTTGAACATGCCGGCGTCGCCAGCAAACAGATCCTGCGCGGTCAGGAAAGCGTCGGCCGCGCCCAACACGAAATCACCCAACTGGCCACCCGCCTGGAGGGCACCAACAAGACGGTCCAGGGCCTGGCCGTCCAAGCCGAGCAGATCGGCTCGGTACTCGAAGTCATCAGCAGCATCGCCAACCAGACCAACCTCCTCGCCCTCAATGCCGCCATCGAAGCCGCCCGCGCGGGTGAGCAAGGCCGGGGATTTGCGGTGGTGGCCGATGAAGTGCGCAGCCTGGCGCAGCGCACCGCCGTTTCCACCCAGGAAATCAAAACCATCATCGAAGGGTTGCAACACGGCAGCCGCCAGGCGGTCGAGGCCATGCACGACAGCCAACAAGGCGTGGAGCGCTGCGTGGAAGACAGCCAGGTGGCCGTGCAGATGCTAGGCGCGGTGGGCAATGACATCAGGCAGATCGATGAACTGAATGGGCGGATTTTCACCACCACACGCGAGCAGACGGAGGCGAATCTGGAGATCGTCGGGCGCTTGCACTCGGTACAGAGCATCGCGCAGAGCACGGCGCAGGATGTGGAGATGCTGGCCCGAAGCAGCGAGCAGTTGCCGCCGATTGCGGTGAGGCTGGATGCGCTGGGGAGGCGGTTTCGTTAGTGATGGGGTTGGGAGTAGTTTTCGGCCGATTCTGCTTAAAAGTCGTTCCTCCCAGTCTGCCCTTTGCCTCGTTCCTCACCGACCTCACTTACAATCCCAAGGTTGCCCCCAAAACCCAATGCCGCTTATAGTCCGCCCCGTCGCCCACATGGCGATCAGGTTTGGCGACCTGACTATCGGATGCAAGAGCACTGCGCTTTTTTGTAGATGCTACTGCACGCCTGCAAAGCTGTCTTTATGGCGGCTGTGCGCGGGAGGCCTTCGGGCCTGCCGGGTTTTCCGATACCGGTTCGCCAACCTGCGTACAGCTGCCACCCGATCGTTTGGCGACGAATGAGTGACGGTCAACCGCTGCATTTATCGGAGCTTCACAGGTGGAAAGATACGTCCCCCTCACCGGAATCGATCTGGTTCCTGCATCGCTGGTTATCGACTCGCAAGCACCGCTCGATGTACTGCAAGCCATGGCCGACTACCGCATTCGCACCGTTACTCAGGTCTTGGAAAACATCGCCTTTCGCAGCGAGATGGAAAGCGACTCGGTCGTGCTTTCTGACTTCGCGCAGTTGCTGGCTATTCCCTTGCGCGATGGCTGTGACCTGATGGATATCATCGGTCAACGCTTACGTGCTCAGGTTCCGGACACTGAAGAAGCCCCCGCAAGCTAAGTCAAATCCACGAAAAACGCGCTGAGAACATTGCGATCCGGCGCGCCTTTCCACGACGCAGCAAGTCATACGACCTCTATATTGAAAATCGAGTTAACCTCATCTCTCCGCGCCAAAGAAACCGCCCGCAAAATTCGATAAATAAAGCCGTATATTCCAATATATAGCGCAATCCGATGAAAATCCTTCCTTGCCCCGGCAACTCAAACACGCTACAAATATCCTCAATGTTGTACGACAACATAAAAATAAATCCCCATCCTTGACGATGTGGCCTACTGCGCGAGTCCTTTCCATGACACCCCCTGCCCCCGCTCTATTCCCCCGTCCTATCGCCGTATTGATACTGCTCTGCATGGGCTGCGCCTTCGCCGGCAATCACGTCGCCGCGCGCGTCGCCTTCGACGATGGCGCCGGCGTGCTGCTGGCCATTGTGCTGCGCTCCGGGGGGACGTTGCTGGTACTGGCCGGGTTGGTGCTGTGGCAACGCCAAAGTCTGCGCCTGCCGCGCGGTGCCTGGCGCTGGCAAGTGCTGCTTGGGCTGCTCATCGCCGCCCAAAGCCTGTGTCTCTACTCCGCCGTGGCCCGCGTGCCGGTCGCGCTGGCGTTACTGGTGGCCAATGTTTTTCCGATTTTGCTGGCCCTGCTCACCTGGGCATTGGGTGGCCCACGCCCAACTGTCCGCACCGCCGTGCTGATGGGCTTGATTCTGGTGGGGCTGGTATTCGTGCTGGACGTACCCGGGCGTCTTTCAAGTGATACGAGCATCGGCCCACAATGGCTGATCGGCGTCGGCCTCGCCCTCTGCGCCGCCTTCGTATTCGCGGGCGCGCTGTGGATCACCGACCACAAACTGTCCCAGGTACGCGGTTCGGTGCGCAGCCTGCTGACGATTTTCATCGTGTTCACCAGCGTCAACCTCGCGGGCCTGAGCGGCACCCTTCCCGGCGGTCTCAACCCGCCGGCAACCGCGACCGGCTGGCTGGCACTGGCCACGTTGATGGTGCTCTATGGCACAGCCTTTATCGTGTTGTTCATGTCGGTGCCTCGCCTGGATATGCCGCGCAATGCCCCGGTCATGAACATCGAGCCGCTGGCGACGTTGTTGATGGGCTGGGTTGTGCTCGATCAACTGCTCAGCGTCGGGCAGATGATCGGGGGGGTCATTGTGGTGACGGGAATCGTGCTGCTGACTTATCGCAAGTCTGCCCAGGCGCCCGTCAAGGCCCAGGTCTAGACTGGCGCGAGCCCATCAGGTCGCTACTGACTACGCAGAGGCCTCTTTTGAACGCCGTCGCCCAACCGCCGCCTCGGATAATCAGCGCTCTCTCTGCGCATTCCGAGGCCCTCCCCCATGTCGAGCCCGTCCACCGAACAGGTCAGCCCCCACACCCTGCGAAAGGTCATCATCGCCGCCGGCATCGGTAATTTCGTCGAATGGTTTGACTTCGCCGTCTACGGTTTCCTCGCCACCACCATCGCCCAGCAGTTCTTCCCCAGCGGCGACGCCAGCGCAGCGCTGCTCAAGACCTTTGCGGTCTTTGCGGTGGCCTTCGCCTTCCGGCCCCTGGGCGGGATTTTTTTCGGCATGCTCGGCGACCGCATCGGGCGCAAACGCACCCTGGCCATGACGATCCTGCTGATGGCCGGCGCCACGACCTTGATCGGCCTGCTCCCCACCTATGCGGCCATTGGTGTTGCGGCGCCGATTCTGTTGTCGCTGATCCGCTGCGCCCAGGGCTTCTCGGCCGGGGGCGAATACGCCGGGGCCTGTGCCTATCTGATGGAGCACGCACCCACCGACAAACGCGCCTGGTACGGCAGCTTCGTGCCGGTCTCGACGTTCTCGGCCTTCGCCGCGGCCGCGGTGGTGGCGTACGCCCTTGAAGCGTCGCTGTCCGCCGAAGCCATGGGCAGTTGGGGCTGGCGCCTGCCGTTCCTGATCGCGGCGCCGCTGGGGCTGGTGGGGCTTTACCTGCGCTGGAAGCTGGATGAGACGCCGGCCTTCCAGGCCGTGAAGCAGGAGCATGCGGTCGCTCACTCGCCGCTCAAGGAAACCCTGCGCAACCATGGTGCGGCGATCTGCTGCCTGGGCGCTTTTGTGTCGCTGACGGCGCTGTCGTTTTATATGTTCACCACCTACTTCGCGACGTACCTGCAAGTGGCGGGCGGGCTTAGTCGGGCGGTAGCGCTGCTGGTGTCGCTGATTGCGTTGATCTTCGCGGCGGCGATTTGCCCGCTGGCAGGGCTGTATTCGGACCGAGTGGGGCGTCGGGTCACGGTGATGACGGCGTGTGTGTTGTTGATGGTGGTGGTGTATCCATCGTTCCTGATGGCCAGTTCCGGCTCGTTCGCGGCCTCGATCGTCGGCGTGATGTTGCTGGCGGTGGGGGCGGTGTTGTGTGGCGTGGTCACGGCGGCGTTGCTCTCGGAGACCTTTCCCACCCGCACGCGCTACACCGCTTCGGCGATTACCTACAACATGGCGTATACGATCTTCGGCGGCACCGCACCGTTGATGGCGACGTGGTTGATCAGCAGCACGGGCAGCAACCTTTCTCCGGCGTTTTACCTGATTGCGGTGGCATTGCTGGCGCTGGCCGGCGGGTTGGCGTTGCCGGAGACGTCGAGGATTTCGCTGCATGACGTGGGCACGCAGGAAAAAGGCGCAACGTCGTTGCTCTCGCGCTAGCACCAGAGATCAGCTGTCGAGCGCCGGCGAAGGCGGCGACTCGCCCCGCCGCTCGCCGCAGCAAGAACGCCCTTATTGCAGGGCATGCTTGACCTGCACCTCAGGCATCGCCGACGAGTGATGGTTGAGAATCTTCCACTGTCCCCCCACCTGCTCATACACAAAGGTATAACGCGCCTGCACTTCACGCTTCTCGCCGTTCGCTTGGGTCAAGGTAAACGTGTAGACCCCGCTGTCCATGGCCACGTTGCTGCCCAGCTGGCGGATTTCGCGGTAGTTGATCTGGCCCACCGGCTTGAGCGCCAGGAAGTGATCGAAGTAGTCCTTGATCTGGTCCGGCGTAGTGCGCACCTGATTGGACACGGTAGGCTGCAACACCGCATCCGGCGCATACAGGTCGACCACCGTGTTCACGTTACCCGTCTGCAAGGCACTGTTCCAACGGTCGAATAAACCGGCGATCTCACGATCTTTCACATTGGCCGGTGCCTGGGCCACCTCACGGTAGACATAGGGTGACGTCTGCGCGGCCTGAACCAAGGGTGCGCTGAAGGCAAGAACCAGGGCGATCGAAGCGGCTTTGAAAGTCATTGCAATACTCCAGGGGTTGTCGTGGCGCCCACTTTGCCAACCCGCCCGCCGTGCGCCATCGGCCAACCGGGGGCATTTGCCTATGCCATTTGGCAGATAGCGCTCAACCGCCCCGGCAAGGTCTAATAGCCCCCTCGCGCCCCTGAGCATCCCGTTATGCAGAACACACCCTTTGACCCCGGTAGCGCCCTGGCCATGCGCGCGCATTTCAGACAATCGGAAAGTCGCACCGCACGCCTGCGCCTGTTGGTGGACACGGGCCAGGCATTGGCGCAGTTGGCCCCCGATGTCATGCGCGAACGCGTGCTGACAAGGGCCTGCGGCTTCCTCGCGATGGACCACGGCGTGCTGCTGGAATGGGAGGCCGAGGGCGACGCCCAGATCACGGCTCGCCATGGCAGCCCCGCGCGCCTGGCCAACCTGGCCGCCCTCGCCGACCGCGACCTGCGCGCGCCACGCTGGCAGACGCAGCCGCACAGTGCTTTGCAGGTGCCGTTGTGCGGCAGTCACGGCGCGGCCTTTGGCATGTTGATCGTGAGCAACAGCGTCAGCCTGCGAGCGCCGGAACATGAGGACATCGAATCCCTGCAACTGCTCGCCACGCTGCTGGCCACCCATGTGGAGAACCACCGCCTGCTGACCACGCTCAAGGCGCGCGACCGCACGCTGTCCGACCTGGTCAACCGCTTGCTGCATGCGCAGGAAGATGAACGCAAACGGGTGGCCTACGACCTGCACGACGGCCTCGCACAGACCCTTGCCGGTTTGCACCAACGGCTGCAAGGCTTCGCCGGTCGCTGCCCGGACCTGCCGCAGGCATTGAGTGCGGACTTGCAAGCGATCCTCAGCCTGGCCCAGCACTCTGTCGGCGAGGGCCGACAACTGATCGCGGGCCTGCGTCCCACCGTGCTGGATGATTTCGGTGTGTTCAAGGCCCTCGATAAAGAAGCCGATCGCCTGCGTGACGCCGGGATCGATGTGGTGTGGCAGGCGCAGTGCGAAACGCGACTGCCCAGCCAGGTGGAAATCGCCCTGTTCAGGATCGGCCAGGAAGCCATCAACAATGTGCTCAAGCACGCACAGGCGAGCCAGGTGCGACTGGCGCTGGTGTTGCGCGACGCGACGGCCGTGCTGCAGTTGGACGACAACGGCAGGGGTTTCATCTGCGAACAACCACGCGATGCCGCCCAGCACCTGGGGCTTGCCACCATGCATGAGCGCGCCAGCTTGCTGGGCGGTCTTTTCAGCTGCGTCAGTGCAGTCGACGGTGGCACGCAACTGCAGGCCCGTGTGCCGATACAGCCCCAGGGAGCCGCGCAATGAGCCCGGTGTTGCGCCTGGTACTGGCGGACGATCACGAAGTCACCCGCACCGGTTTTGTCGCGCTGTTGGCCGGCCACCCGCAGTTCGAGGTGGTCGGCCAGGCCCGTGACGGACAACACGCAGTAGAACTGTGCGAGCAACTGCTGCCGGATATCGTCATCCTCGACATCCGCATGCCGGTGCTCAATGGCCTGGGCGCCGCGCGCTTGCTGCAACAACGCTTGCCGGACCTGAAGGTGGTGATGTTCACCATGGACGACAGCCCCGACCATCTGGAAGCCGCGATGAATGCCGGTGCGGTGGGCTACCTGCTCAAGGATGCCAGCCGTGACGAGGTGATCCAGGCCTTGCAACAGGTGGCCGCCGGCGGCGAAGCGCTCAATACGGCGGTCAGTGCGCGGCTGTTGCGGCGCATGACCGAGCGCCAGGCCAGCGGTGCCGCGCCCGCCGAACACCTCACGCCGCGCGAGCGTCAGGTATTGGGCCTGGTCGCCAATGGCATGAGCAACCGTGCCATCGGTGAGCAGTTAGGCATTACCACCGGCACGGCCAAAGCCCATGTGGAACGGGTGATCGGCAAGCTCGGCGCGGCCGACCGCACCCAAGCCGCCGTGCGTGGCATCGCGCTGGGCCTGGTGGTGCAACCATGAAGCGGCGCTGGGCCGACTTGCCATTGCGGGGCAAGGCCTTGGTGGTGATTTCGCTGCCGCTGGTGGTGCTGTTGTTGTCGCTGGTGCTGATCTACATCACCGAACGGCAGACCGCCCGCGCCGAAGAGGATGTGCGCCGGGTGCTGCGGGTGCAGGGCGATATCCAGGCCGTGCACACCCTGCTCGCCGAGGCGGCGGCCAGTGTACGCGGTTACCTGCTGACCCGGCGCGAGGACTTCCTGCCCAGCTATTTGAACGCCAGGCCGCAGATCGAGGCGGCGCTGCATCGGCTCGACCGCAACGTGCGCGACCCACGGGTGCGCGAGCAACTCAGTGCGATCAAGCCGTTGATCGACGGCAAGGTCGATGGGCTGGAGGAGATGCTCAAGGACCGCGACGCCACGGCGGAATCGATTGGCGCCATTCTGATCAGCAACAAGCACATTCTCGATGCGTTGCGCCAACACATCAGCAGCATGCTGACCCTGGAAGAATCACTGCTGGCCGAGCGCAGCGCCGCGGCGTCCGAGACCCGTCAACGGCTGTTGCTGTCGACCTGGCTGGCGGCGATCTGCGGGCTGTTCGGCGCGATTGTCGCGGTGCTGTTCCTGTCCAAGGGCATTGTGGCGCGGGTACAGAACGTGCAACGCAATGCGCAACGCCTGGCGCTGGGTCAGCCGTTGCTGGCGCAACCGCCGGAAAAGGATGAGATCGGCCAGTTGGGCACGCGCCTGGTGGAAGCCGGCGTGCTGCTGGCTGAACGCGAACGCGCCTTGCGCGACAACGAAGAACGCTTGCGGCTGATCATCGACGGGGTCAAGGACTACGGGATCTTCGCCCTTGACACAGCAGGTCACGTCACCAGCTGGAACAACGGCGCCGAACGCATCAAGGGCTACACCGAGCAGGAAATCATCGGCCGGCATTTCTCGCTGTTCTACCTGCCCGAGGAATGCCCGCAACACCCCGAGATGGCCTTGCGCGAGGCGACCCGCGACGGCGACTACACCGAAGAAGGCTGGCGCTGCCGCAAGGATGGCACGCGTTTCTGGGCCAGTGTGGTGATTACCGCGCAGTACGACGGCACCGGCGCGTTGCGCGGCTTTTCCAAGATCACCCGCGACATCACCGACCGCCGCGCCGCCGAAATAGCCCTGCGCACCGCACGCGAGGAAGCCGAGCGCGCCAGCCGCGCCAAAAGTGAGTTTCTGTCGCGCATGAGCCACGAGCTGCGCACCCCGCTCAATTCGATCCTGGGTTTTGCGCAGTTGCTGGACATGGACGCGGCCAAGACGCAAAAGGCGCATGTCGGGCATATCCTGCGCGCCGGCCAGCACCTGCTGACGCTGATCAACGAAGTGTTGGACATCGCCAAGATCGAAGCGGGAAGCCTGGCGCTGAACATCGCCCCACTGCCGTTGACGCAGGTGCTGCAAGAGGCACTGACGCTGGTATCCCCCATGGCGACCGACGCGGGTATTGAGTTGCAGCCGCTGCCCACCCTGGCGGCCGACATTGGCATCGTCGCCGACCGCCAGCGCCTGACCCAGGTGCTGCTGAACCTGCTGTCCAATGCGATCAAATACAACCGGCGCGACGGGCAAGTGAGCATCGAGGTGACTGTCGACGCGCAGCGCATCGGCGTGTCGGTGTGCGATTGCGGCAAGGGCATCGCGGCCGATCACCTGGGGCAGCTGTTCACCCCCTTCGAGCGTCTGGGCGCCGACCCGAATGTGGAAGGCAGCGGCCTGGGCCTGGCGCTGAGCAAAAGCCTGCTGGAAAACATGGACGGCCAGTTGCACGTACACAGCCAGGCCGGCATCGGTTCGCGTTTCACCCTGGAATTGCCGTGGGTACGCCTGCACGCCCCGCAAAGCCTTGCATTACCGCTCATCGACAGCGAACTCAAGCGCCCTGCCCCGTTGACTGGCGCGTTTCAGGGCAAGGTGCTGTGTATCGAGGACAACCTCTCCAGCCTCGCGCTGATCGAAACCCTGCTGCAACGTCGGCCGGGGATAAAACTGCTGTCGAGCATGCAAGGCCAACTGGGCCTGGACCTGGCCGCGCAGCATGGGCCGCAGTTGATTCTGCTGGATGTTTCCCTGCCGGACATCGACGGCTTGAGAGTGCTGCAACGCCTGCGTCAGTCACCGGTCACCCACGCCACCCCGGTGCTGATGATCACCGCCGACGCCAGCGACCGGACCCGCCTGGCCTTGCAGGACGCAGGCGCCACGGCGGTCTTGAACAAACCCATCAACGTGCCTGCGTTTCTCGCCCATCTCGACCAGTACTTCCCGGAGCCCGCGTGAACACCGACCTGCGTATTCTGATCATCGACGACCAACGCCCTAACCTCGAACTGGTGGAGCAACTGCTGGCGCGCGAAGGACTGACCAACGTGCTGAGCAGCACCCAGCCGCTGCTCACCCTGGAACTGTTCAACAGCTTCGAGCCGGACCTGGTGATCCTCGACCTGCACATGCCCGAGTTCGACGGTTTTGCGGTGCTGGAGCAACTCAACCGGCGCATCCCCCACGACGAATACCTGCCGATCCTGGTGCTCACCGCCGACGCCACCCGCGACACGCGCCTACGTGCCCTGGCGCTGGGTGCCAGGGACTTCATCAGCAAGCCACTGGACGCGCTGGAAACCATGTTGCGGGTATGGAACCTGCTGGAAACCCGCGCGCTCTACAAAACCTTGCGCAGGTTGGTACCGGCGCAGCGGATCGAGTTGTTGCAACGGCGTGAATCAACGGGCAATCTCCACGCCGCCGGGGACACTCCGGCCTAGCTCCCCCATCGATCGCACCTCAAGGATGGCCCGCACATGGCGGCTTCGAACAAATGGCTGATGTCGTCAGTCGCGTATTACCTGGATTTCTTCACCATCCCCTTGTTCATCGGCTTTGCGCTGTGGCTGGCGCCCCTGGATCCATGGCAACTGCTCGCCGGCCTGCTGGCCTGGACGCTGGTGGAGTATTCGGCGCACCGCTTCCTGTTCCACTCGCTGTACCGCCGCGAACACTGGACCCACCACGTTGATGTACTGGCCTACATCGGGGTGTCGAGCTGGAAAACCAGCACCACCTTTGCCGCGCTGCTGCTGTTTGCCTGGTACACCGGCCTGACCTCGGCGTTCATCGGCGCGGTGACCGGCTACTTCTATTACATCTCGGTGCATTACGTGATGCACCGCCCCGCGCATTGGGCGTACCGCTATATTCCGGGGCTGGTTGCCAATCACGACCTGCATCACCGCCAAGGCATCGAGAAAAACTTCGGCGTGTCCTCGCCATTGTGGGATCACGTGTTTCGCACCTTCATTCGCACGCCGGCGCGGGTTGAACGCGTGGAGTGAAGGTAACGTACCCGTCATAAACCAGACGGAAGGCATATAGAGAGGACTAAAGTTGCGGCGAATGGGGCGGATAACTTCTATGTTGTTTATATCCGCAATACTGTTCAAGGACCGAACTCATGACCCCGAGTCAATCCAGCCGTACTGCCCTTCCCGGTCATCCGCGTATTCTTTGGTTCGCTTTACTCCCAGTCATCCCCGCCGCCGTCTGGATACTCCTGCAGTCCGCGTCGCCGGCCAACCTGGCGGCCTGCGCGGTGCTGGCGTTGATCGGCCTCGGTGCCTGCGCCTGGAGCGCAAGGGCGCAGCACGAGGCGGTGCGCCGCGCCCTTGCGCGGCAAGCCCCTGGCGCCACGCAGGCCGCGCAACAGAGCGCGGATTCACGGGCACAACTCGACGAAGTCTTGCTCGGCGCCATGCCGATCTGGGCCAAACAGGTGGAAAGCTCGCGCCAGCAGACCGAAGACGCCATTGTCAGCCTGGCTAATCGTTTCACCGGTATTTCCACGCGGTTGCAGGACACTGTACAGGCCTCACAGCAAGCCGCCGGCGAGCTCGATGGGCAGGCCGCCGACGGCGCCCTCAAGGTGCTGGCGCGCAGCGACAGCGAGCTGAGCCAGGTCATCGATTCCCTCAGGGCCGCCCAATCGAGCCGCGACCAGACCCTGTCGCAAGTACGCAGCCTCACGGCCTATACCGGTGAGTTGCGCAGCATGGCCGCCGATGTGGCGGCGATCGCGGCACAAACCAACCTGCTGGCCCTCAACGCGGCGATCGAAGCAGCACGCGCCGGTGACGCCGGCCGTGGTTTTGCGGTGGTGGCCGATGCGGTGCGCAGCCTGTCGAGCAAGTCCAGCGAGACCGGCCAGCAGATGTCGGCCAAGGTCGACATCATCAATAACGCCATCAACCAACTGGTGCAAGCGGCCTCCAGCAGCGCCGACCAGGACAGCCACTCGGTGGCCGCGTCCGAGCAGAGTATCCAGCAGGTGCTTGAGCGCTTTCAGACCATCACCGGTCACCTGGCCGACTCCGCCGACCTGCTCAAGCAGGAAAGCTACGGGATTCGCGACGAGATGACCGAGGTGCTGGTCAACCTGCAATTCCAGGACCGGGTCAGCCAGATCCTCAGTCATGTGCGCGACAACATGCACGCCCTGCATGAGCACCTGCTGCAGGCCAGTCAGGCGCCGGACCAGCCGGTGGCCGTGGATGCCCGGCAGTGGCTGGCGCGTATGGAGGCTACCTATGCCACCGACGAGCAGCGGCGTACGCACCATGGCACCACGGCCGTGCAACAGAGTTCAGAAGACATCACCTTTTTCTAGGAGCAGAGCATGGCGAAGAATGTATTAGTGGTCGACGACTCGAGCAGCGTGCGGCAAGTGGTCGGCATCGCCTTGAAAAGCGCCGGCTACGACGTAATCGAGGCGTGCGACGGCAAGGATGCCCTGGGAAAGCTCAACGGGCAGAAGGTGCACCTGATCATCAGCGACGTGAACATGCCCAACATGGACGGCATTACCTTCGTCAAGGAGGTCAAGAAGCTGGCCAGCTACAAGTTCACCCCGATCATCATGCTGACCACCGAATCGCAGGAATCGAAAAAAGCCGAAGGCCAGGCCGCGGGCGCCAAAGCCTGGGTGGTCAAGCCGTTCCAGCCGGCGCAGATGCTGGCGGCGGTGTCCAAATTGATCCTGCCCTGATCGCTAACGGCCCGGAGGCCCCATGCCCATCATCAGCGAAACAGTCGAAGGCATCGCCCGCGTGGGCATCGAGGGCGAACTGACGATCTACACCGTGGCCGAACTGGCCGCCGAGCTGCTGCCCCAACTCGGCACCGCGCCGCGCCTGGAGCTCGACCTGTCGCAGGTCACGGAAATCGACGGCGCCGGCCTGCAATTACTGGCGGTGATCCACCGTGAGGCCACAGCCGGCGGTACGCCGGTAAGCCTTGTCGGACAAAGCCAGGCGGTGACCCAAACGTTGCAATTATGTGGCGGCACTGTCTTTTAGCGCGCCCTACCCCGATCAACGAGCGACAAAGGAATGTCCAGGTGAGTATTAATCTCGATCAGGCACAGCAGACCTTCATCGCCGAAGCACGCGAGCTGTTGCAGGTCATGGAGCAATCCCTGCTGCAACTGGAGAGCGAGCCAGGTGATGAGGATGCCATTGGCGCGGTGTTTCGCGCCGCACATACCATCAAGGGCTCGGCCGGGCTCTTCGGCCTGGCGCCGATCGTGGGGTTCACGCATATCGTCGAAGACGTGCTCGACCGCCTGCGCGACGGCAGTGTGACGGTGGATGCGGGGCTGATCGCGGTGCTGCTCAAGTGCGGCGACCACATCCTCGAACTGATCGAGGCGGTCGACCACCACGGCGGCGCGCTGCAACCTGCGACGCTGGCGCGCGGTGAGGTGTTGCGCGAGGCGCTGAGTGCCTATCAGTCGCTGCAGACCGCCAGCGCCGCCATCGAAACCTTTGGCGCGGATGACGCGCCCCAGGCCGAGGTGCTCTGGCACATTTCCCTGCGCTTCGGCGTGGACGTATTCCGCAATGGCATGGACCCGTTGTCCTTCCTGCGCTACCTCGACACGTTGGGCCAGGTGTTGCAGGTCACAACCCTGACCGAGAGCATTCCGCCCATGGACGCCTGGGACCCGGAAAGCTGCTACCTGGGCTTCGAGATCGACCTGCGTTCGAAGGCCAGCCACACCACCCTTAATGAAGTCTTCGATTTCGTACGCGATGACTGTGAAGTGCACATCCACGCCGTCGATGAGCCGAGCGACAGCGGCGCCATCACCAGCACCGAGCTGGTCACCCAGGCCGCCCCCGGCCCCGTGGAGACGGCGCAACAGCGGGTGGCGACGACCAACGAAGCCAAGCCCCGGGACGGCAGCTACGTGCGGGTCAATGCCGACAAGCTCGATGAACTGATCAACTTGGTCGGCGAACTGGTCATCGCCAGCGCCGGCGCCAGTCTGCTGGCCCGCTCCTGCAACAACGACCCATTGCAGGAAGCCACTTCCACCGTGTCGGGGCTGGTGGAAGAGATTCTCGACGGCGCCCTGCACCTGCGCATGATCCCCATCGGCGATACATTCAATCGCTTCCGCCGCGTGGTGCGCGATGTCAGCCAGGAGCTGGGCAAGGACATCGACCTGATCATCAGCGGCGCGGAAACCGAGCTGGACAAAACCGTGGTGGAGAAAATCGGCGACCCGCTGATGCACCTGTTGCGCAACGCCATGGACCACGGCATCGAAAACGCCGACGCCCGGCGCGCGGCCGGCAAATCGACCAAGGGCCACCTGAGCCTGAATGCCTACCACGACTCCGGCAGCATCGTGATCGAGATCGCCGACGACGGCGCCGGCCTCAACCGCGAACGTATCCTGGAAAAAGCCCAGGAACGCGGGCTGGTCGCCAGCGGTGCGGTGCTCACCGACCAGGAGATCTACAACCTGATTTTCGAAGCCGGTTTCTCCACGGCCGAGGCCGTCACCAACCTCTCCGGGCGGGGCGTCGGCATGGATGTGGTCAAGCGCAATATCACCCTGCTGCGCGGCACCGTCGACCTCGACAGCCGCCCGGGCCAGGGCACCGTGGTGCGCATTCGCCTGCCGCTGACCCTGGCGATCATCAATGGCTTCCTGGTGGGCATCGACCAATCCACCTACGTGATTCCGCTGGACATGGTCCAGGAATGCATCGAGCTGGACGAACGCCAGCGCCAATCCAGCCGCGACCAGGGCTACCTGGACCTGCGCGGCGAGGTGTTGCCGCTGGTGGACCTGCGCGAGCACTTCAACCACGAAGGCCCGGCGGCCCGCCGTCAGAACGTGGTGGTGGTGCGCTATGCCGAACACAAGGCCGGGCTGGTGGTGGATGACCTGCTCGGCGAGTTCCAGACCGTGATCAAACCCTTGGGCAAGCTGTTCGGCGCGCTGCGCGGCATCAGCGGCTCGACCATTCTGGGCAGCGGTGCGGTGGCCTTGATTCTGGATGTGCCGGCACTGCTCAATCAAATCGTACAACAAGAAGCGCGCACGCCTCAGGTGCCACCGTCGGCCTCGGTCGTCGTGCGCTGAAGCATTTGTAATTCCATGGAGGTTTCCCGATGAAATGGTTCTACGATCTCAAGATTTCCACCAAGTTGATCAGCTCGTTCCTGGTGGTCCTGGCGCTCACAGCGGGCATGGGCGCGTTCGCCATCCTCCAGCTCGGCGCCGTCAACCATGCGGCGCAGGAGATCCGGGGCAACTGGATGCCGTCGATGCGCGCGGCGGCAGGCATGCGTTTTTTTGCCGCCAACTACCGACTGAAAGAAAACCGCAACATCAGCACCGAAATTGCCGAGGAAAAAGCCCAGGCCGAGCGTGAAGCCGTGGAAGCGCGCCAGCAGTTCGAAACCCGGCTGGGCACCTACGAACAACTGTTGTCGAACGACGAGGACCGTCAGCTGCTGGTCAGCGTGAAGAGCGCCTGGAGCGCTTACCTGGCAGCCAGCCTGCAATTGTTCGAGCTGTCCCGGCAGAACCAGGAAGCCCAGGCGCGCGCCCTGCTGCGCGGCGAATCCAAGGTGCACTTCGACGAGCTGACCAGCCGCTTGCAGAAAATGGTCGAACTCAACGACGCCGGCGCCACGGTAGCCGGTGACAGGGGCTCGGCGCTGTATGAAGAATCACGCCTGTTGATCATTGTGGTACTGGGCGCGGCGCTGCTGATCGGCCTGGGGCTGGCGCTGTTCATTGCGCGGATCATTTCCCGCCCACTGCGACTGGCTGCAAGCGCCGCCGAGCAATTGGCCGAGGGCAATCTCAATACCCCTATCGCGCCAGGCTCGAAGGATGAAACCGGCATGGTGCTCAACGCCATGCGCAATATGGTCGGCAAACTGGCGCATATCATCGGCGAAGTGCGCAACGCCGCCGACAACCTGGCCAGCGCCTCGGAGCAAGTCAGCGCCACCGCGCAATCGATGAGCCAGGCCACCAGCGAACAGGCCGCCAGCGTCGAGGAAACCAGCGCGTCGGTGGAGCAGATGAGCGCCAGCATCAACCAGAACACCGAAAACGCCAAGGTCACCGATGGCATGGCCAGCAAGGCCGCCAAGGAAGCCACCGACGGCGGCGAGTCGGTGCAGCAGACGGTGGTGGCGATGAAGAAAATCGCCCAGCGCATCAGCATCATCGATGACATCGCCTACCAGACCAACCTGCTGGCGCTCAACGCCGCCATTGAGGCTGCACGGGCCGGCGAACACGGCAAAGGCTTTGCCGTAGTCGCCGCCGAAGTGCGCAAACTGGCGGAACGCAGCCAGGTGGCCGCCCAGGAAATCGGCGAGTTGTCGTCCAGCAGCGTGGACATGGCCGAGAAAGCCGGCAAGTTGCTCGACGAGATGGTGCCCTCGATCAACAAGACCTCCGACCTGGTGCAGGAAATCAGCGCCGCGTCCGAGGAACAGGCCGCTGGTGTCGCGCAGATCAATACGGCCATGACCCAGCTCAACCAGGTCACCCAGCAGAACGCCTCCAGCAGCGAGGAACTGGCCGCCACCGCCGAAGAAATGAGCAGTCAGGCCGAGCAGCTGCAACAAGCCATGAGTTTCTTCGTGCTTGACGCCACCCCCAGGGCCGCGGTGCAAAGCAGCCACGTAGACAGCCAGGGCAGCAAGCCCAGCCGTCAGCCACCGCGCCCGGCACCGCAGGCTCCGCGCCAGGCCTATGCCTACAACATGGCCAGCGCCCCGGACGAATCGGAATTCACCCGTTTCTGATGCCAGGCATCGACACGGGCTTATAGGGAGAATGACATGGGTGCAGTGATGACTACCCGACAGGCCGCGGTTACGGCCGATGAGGATGCCCAATACCTGACCTTCATGCTCGGCGGCGAGATGTTCGCCATCGGCATTCTGGGCATCAAGGAAATCATCGAGTACGGCAGCCTGACGGTGGTGCCGATGATGCCCGCGTTCGTGCGCGGCGTGATCAACCTGCGCGGCGCCGTGGTGCCGGTGGTGGACCTGTCGGCGCGGTTTGGCCGGGCGAACTCGGCGATTACCCGACGCTCCTGTGTGATCATCATCGAGGCGAGCACCGAAGATGGTCAGCCCCAGGACATCGGACTGCTGGTGGACACGGTATCTGCCGTGCAAGAGATCCCGGCGGCGCAGATCGAGCCGCCGCCCAGCTTCGGCGCGCGGATTCGTGCCGACTTCATCGGTGGCATGGCCAAGGTCGAAGGCAAGTTCGTGATTGTGCTGGAGGTGGACAAAGTGCTGTCTATCGATGAGATGTCCAGCCTGGCCGAAAGCGCCCAGGGCCCGGCGCTCGACCTCGACCCGCGTTGAGGTGTGATCATGGCAGACACCTCTTCGCTCAATGACCGTGAGTTCGGTCAGTTCCAATCCTGGTTGTACCGGGCGGCAGGCATCAACCTGTCGCCGGCCAAGAAAGCCCTGGTGGCCGGGCGGCTGTTCAAGCGTCTCAAGCACTATGAGCTGGAGAGCTATGGAGACTACTTCAAGCTGATCATGAGCGATCAGCGCAAGGGTGAGCTGCAAGTCGCGCTCGACCTGCTGACCACCAACGAGACCTATTTTTTCCGCGAGCCCAAGCACTTCGACTTTCTACGTCAGCAGGTGCTGCCCAAGGCCGCGCCGGGCAAAGTGTTTCGCGTGTGGAGCGCGGCCAGCTCGTCGGGCGAAGAACCCTACAGCCTGGCGATGACCCTGGCCGAGGCCCTGGGCACCACGCCCTGGGAAGTGGTCGGCTCGGACATCAGCACCCAGGTGCTGGCCAAGGCGCGCACCGGGCATTATTCGATGGAGCGCATCGGCACCCTGCCCCAGCCGCTGTTGACCAAGTACTGCCTCAAGGGCATCGGCCGTCAGGAAGGCACCTTCCTGATCGACAAGAGCCTGCGCAACCGTGTCAGCTTCGTGCAGGTCAACCTGAACGAACCACTGCCGGGCCTGGGCGAATTCGATGTGATTTTCCTGCGCAACGTAATGATCTATTTCGACCAGCAGACCAAGAGCCAGGTGGTCGCTCGCCTGTTGCCGCTGCTCAAACCCGGCGGCCATTTCATCATCAGTCACTCCGAAAGCCTCAATGGGGTGAACGACACCCTGAAGCTGGTGGCACCGTCGATTTACCGCAAGCCATGAAAAAGCCCCTCGGTGCGGCCGAAGTGGTGTTGGCGCCAGGCCAGGTCAGTTTTATGACGCGGCCGACGCGCCTGCGCACCCTGCTCGGCTCCTGCGTGGCGTTCACCTTCTGGCACCCGCAACGGCTGATCGGCGGCATGTGTCATTTCATGCTGCCGGCACGTTTGCGCCATGATCAGCCCCTGGATGGCAAATACGGTGACGAAGCGCTGGAGCTGCTGCTTCAGCACGCGCGCGCCCATGGCACGCAGGCGCAGGATTATCAGGTGAAGGTGTTCGGCGGCGGCGAGATGTTCCCTGCACAGCAGTATTTGCCGGCGCGCAATGTGGCCAGCCTGAATATCCGCGCGGCGCTGGCCCTGGCCGAGCATCATCACTTGCATCTGACGGCCCAGGACATGGGCAGTACCGGTTATCGCACCATCGTGTTCGACCTGTGGAACGGCAACGTCTGGGTCCGGCATCAACCAATGGGAATCCTTGAAAACAATGCCTTCCAAAAAAATCAGTGTATTGCTGGTCGATGACTCGGCCGTGGTGCGCCAGGTGCTGCTGGCGATCTTCAACGACACGCCGGACATCCACGTCATGGGCGCGGCGTCCGACCCGATCTTCGCCATGGACAAACTCGCACGGGAATGGCCGGATGTGATCGTGCTGGATGTGGAAATGCCGCGCATGGACGGCATCACCTTCCTGCGCAAAATCATGAGCGAGCGCCCGACGCCGGTGGTGATCTGTTCCTCACTGACCCAGAAAGGCGCGGAGACGTCCCTGCAGGCGCTGTCGGCCGGCGCGGTGGAAATCATCACCAAACCCACCACCGGCTTGAAAAACTTCCTGATCGAGTCGGCGCCGGAGCTGGTCGCGGCGATCCGCGCGGCTGCCAATTCCAATGTCAAGAACCTCGGCAAGCGCACTGCGCGACCGACCCCGGCCCCTGTACCGGCGGGCAAGCTCAGTGCCGATGCGATCCTGCCCGCCGCCAACGGCCAGGCCATGGCCCAGACCACCGAGCGCATCGTCGCCATCGGCACCTCGACCGGCGGCACCCAGGCGCTGGAGGCCGTGCTGACGGCGCTGCCGAGGGTGTGCCCGGGCATGGTGATCGTGCAGCACATGCCGGAGAAATTCACCGCATCATTTGCCGAACGCCTCAACAGCGTGTGCCAGATTGAGGTGCGCGAAGCGCGCAACAATGACCGCATACTCCCAGGCCTGGCGCTGATCGCCCCCGGCGGCAAGCACCTGATGGTCACTCGAAGCGGCGCCTTCTATCACGCGCAAGTCATCGACGGGCCGCTGGTCAACCGGCACCGGCCGTCCGTGGACGTGCTGTTTCGCTCGGTGGCCAAGTTTGCCGGCAAGAACGCCACCGGCATCATCATGACCGGCATGGGCGACGACGGCGCCCGTGGCCTCAAGGAAATGCTCGATGCCGGTGCCGCCACGGTGGCCCAGGACGAGGCCAGTTGCGTGGTGTTCGGCATGCCCAAGGAAGCCATCAAGCTCAATGCCGCCCAGCGCATCATGGCGTTGCAGGATATTCACCAGGCGATTTTGCATAAGTGAAAACACCTGTGGCGAGGGAGCTTGCTCCCCTGACGTCCTGATAGCCGACACGTATCTGGCTGATTGCCCACATTTAGGCTGCGGCGCGTCAGTTAGATAGCCGTGCTCCCGAGGCGACCCGCCAGGCCTGACTGCTTCATCAAGTATTATCACGCCTATTGATAGCCCCCTAACGAAACCCCCAGGCTAGAGGGCTAATCTCGCGCTTATATCATTCCGAATGATAGTTACCTTTGCTTCATTCGATTCGTGACATACCGCGTCCCCGCGCATGATCCGCCCATCTCAAATACATTGGCGGATGCACCTCATGGAACAGTCATTCAAACCTTTGCGCTTCCCCCTGGCGATCCTGGCCGTGGTGGTGATGAGCGCGTGCGGCAAGACCCCGGAACAAGCGGCCGCCATGCCGGCGGCCAAAGTCAGCGTGGCCAAGGTGCTGGAACAACCGGTCAACGAGTGGGACGAATTCACCGGCCGTCTTGAAGCGCCGGAAACCGTACAGATTCGTCCACGGGTCTCTGGCCAGATTGACCAAGTCGCTTTCACCGAAGGCGCTTTGGTCAAGAAAGGCGACCTGCTGTTCCAGATCGACCCGCGTCCGTTCCAGGCTGAAGTGCGCCGCCTTGAAGCCCAGCTCGCTCAAACCAAAGCCGCCGCCACCCGCAGCGACAACGAAGCCCAGCGTGGCGAACGCCTGCGCCAGAGCAATGCGATCTCCGCCGAACTGGCCGACTCGCGCACCACCGCCGCCCAGGAAGCCCGCGCCGCCGTCGCCGGGATCCAGGCGCAGTTGGACCTGGCCAAGCTGAACCTGAGCTTCACGCGCGTGACCGCGCCGATCAGTGGCCGCGTCAGCCGTGCCGAAATCACTGCCGGCAACCTGGTGACCGCCGATACCACCGCACTGACCAGCGTGGTCTCCACCGACAAGGTCTACGCCTACTTCGACGCCGATGAGCGCGTGTTCCTCAAATACACCGAACTGGCTCGCCAGGGCCGTCGTGGCGCCACTACGCCAGTGTACCTGGGCCTGTCCAACGAAACCGGCAACCCGCACCTGGGCCAGATGAACTTCGTCGACAACCAGGTCAACCCGGCCACCGGCACCATCCGTGGTCGTGCGGTGTTCGATAACAGCAAGGGCGAATACACCCCTGGCTTGTATGCGCGCCTGAAGCTGGTGGGCAGCGGCACCTACTCCGCTGTGCTGATCAACGACGAAGCCGTGGGCACCGACCTGGGCAAGAAGTTCGTGCTGGTGATGGAAGGCGACAAGCCGGCCTATCGCTCGGTGGAACTGGGGCCGAAGATCGAAGGTTTGCGCATCGTGCGCAGCGGCCTGAACAAGGACGACACCATTATCGTCAAGGGCCTGCAGCGCGTGCGTCCGGGCTCGCCGGTCGCACCGGAAACCATTCCGATGGCCAGCAAGGAAACCCTCGCCGCCTTGGCCCAACAACGACAAGCGCTTGAAGCCAGCAACCTGGAACAAGTGGCGCCGGAAAAACCCGCGCCCAAACTGGCCAGTGTCGCGACTCCACGCGGTTAAGGGATACGACTCAAGATGAATTTTTCCAAGTTCTTCATTTCGCGGCCGATCTTCGCAGCGGTGCTTTCGCTGTTGATCCTGATCGCCGGCGCGATCTCGCTGTTCCAATTACCGATCAGCGAATACCCGGAAGTAGTGCCGCCGACCGTGGTGGTGCGCGCCAACTTCCCGGGCGCCAACCCCAAGGTCATCGGTGAGACCGTGGCGGCCCCGCTTGAGCAGGCCATCACCGGTGTCGAGAACATGCTGTACATGTCCTCGCAGTCGACCGCCGACGGCAAGCTGACCCTGACCATCACCTTCGCCCTGGGCACCGACCTGGACAACGCGCAGGTGCAGGTGCAAAACCGTGTGACGCGTACGCAGCCAAAACTGCCGGAGGAAGTGACGCGCATCGGTATCACCGTGGACAAGGCCTCTCCCGACCTGACCATGGTGGTGCACTTGACCTCCCCGGATCAGCGTTACGACATGCTCTACCTGTCCAACTACGCCCTGCTCAACATCAAGGATGAGTTGGCGCGCCTGGGCGGCGTGGGTGATGTGCAGCTGTTCGGCATGGGCGACTACTCCCTGCGCGTCTGGCTGGACCCGAACAAGACGGCTTCACGCAACCTGACCGCCACCGATGTGGTGACAGCCATCCGTGAGCAGAACCGTCAAGTGGCCGCTGGCGCCCTCGGTGCGCCGCCTGCGCCGAATGCTACCGCCTTCCAGTTGTCGGTGAACACCCAGGGCCGTCTGGTCACTGAGGAAGAGTTCGAGAACATCATCATTCGTTCCGGCGATAACGGTGAAATCACGCGTCTCAAAGACATCGCACGGGTCGAACTGGGTTCCAGCCAATATGCCCTGCGTTCGTTGCTCAACAACCAGCCGGCAGTGGCGATCCCGATCTTCCAACGTCCGGGATCCAACGCCATCGAGATTTCCAACGAAGTGCGCAGCAAGATGGCGGAGCTGAAAAAGAGCTTCCCGCAAGGCATGGACTTCAGCATCGTCTATGACCCGACCATCTTCGTGCGCGGCTCCATCGAAGCGGTGGTGCATACGCTGTTCGAAGCGCTGATCCTGGTGGTGCTGGTGGTGATTCTGTTCCTGCAGACCTGGCGCGCTTCGATCATCCCATTGGTGGCGGTGCCGGTATCGTTGATCGGTACGTTTGCGGTGATGCACCTGTTCGGCTTCTCGCTCAACGCGTTGTCATTGTTCGGGCTGGTATTGGCCATCGGTATCGTGGTGGACGATGCCATCGTTGTGGTGGAGAACGTCGAGCGCAACATCGAGCTGGGCCTGGAACCGTTCCCGGCGACTGAAAAAGCCATGAGCGAAGTGACCGGCCCTATCATCGCCACCGCGCTGGTGCTGTGCGCGGTGTTCATTCCAGCGGCGTTTATCAGCGGCTTGACCGGCCAGTTCTACAAGCAGTTTGCCTTGACCATCGCGATCTCCACGGTGATCTCCGCGTTCAACTCGCTGACCTTGTCCCCTGCCCTGGCCGCCGTGTTGCTGCGCAGCCATGACGCGCCGAAGGATCGCTTCTCCAAGGTGCTCGACAAGATTTTCGGCGGCTGGTTGTTCCGTCCGTTCAACCGCTTCTTCGAGAAGGCCAGCCACGGTTACGTCGGCACCGTACGCCGAGTGATTCGCGGCAGCGGCATCGCCCTGTTCCTGTACGCAGGCCTGATGGTGCTGACCTGGTTCGGCTTTGCCCATACCCCGACCGGTTTCGTACCGGCCCAGGACAAGCAATACCTGGTGGCCTTCGCCCAGCTGCCCGACGCCGCGAGCCTGGACCGTACCGAAGACGTGATCAAGCGCATGTCCGAAATCGCCTTGAAGCAACCGGGCGTGGACAGTGCGGTGGCCTTCCCTGGCCTGTCGATCAACGGTTTCACCAACAGCCCGAACAGCGGCATCGTGTTCGTGACCTTGAAACCGTTCGACGAGCGTAAAGACCCGAGCATGTCGGCCGGTGCGATTGCCGGCGCCTTGAACGGCCAGTACAGCAACATCCAGGAAGCCTACATGGCGATCTTCCCACCGCCGCCGGTACAGGGCCTGGGCACCATCGGCGGGTTCCGCCTGCAGATCGAGGACCGTGGCAACCTGGGTTACGACGAGCTGTACAAGGAAACCCAGAACATCATTGCCAAGAGCCATAACGTGCCGGAGTTGTTCGGCCTGTTCACCAGCTACACGGTCAACGTGCCTCAGGTCGATGCCGCCATCGACCGGGAAAAGGCCAAGACCCACGGCGTGGCGATCAGCGACATCTTCGACACCCTGCAGATCTACCTGGGTTCGCTGTATGCCAACGACTTCAACCGCTTTGGCCGCACCTACCAGGTCAACGTGCAGGCAGAACAGCAGTTCCGCCTGGATGAAGACCAGATCGGCCAGCTGAAAGTGCGCAACAACAAGGGCGAAATGATCCCGTTGGCGACCTTTATCAAGGTCAGCGACACCTCGGGACCGGACCGTGTGATGCACTACAACGGTTTTATCACCGCTGAAATCAACGGCAACGCCGCACCGGGCTACAGCTCCGGCCAGGCCCAGGCCGCGATCGAAAAACTGTTGAAGGATGAACTGCCCAACGGCATGACCTACGAGTGGACCGACCTGACCTATCAGCAAATCCTCTCGGGCAATACCGCGCTGTTCGTGTTCCCGCTCTGCGTGCTGCTGGCGTTCCTGGTACTGGCCGCCCAATACGAAAGCTGGAGCCTGCCACTGGCCGTGATCCTGATCGTGCCGATGACGCTGCTGTCGGCGATTACCGGGGTGATCATCTCCGGCGGCGACAACAACATCTTTACCCAGATCGGCCTGATCGTACTGGTGGGCCTGGCCTGCAAGAACGCGATCCTGATCGTCGAGTTCGCCAAGGACAAACAGCAGGAAGGCCTCGACCCGCTCGCCGCGGTACTGGAAGCCTGCCGCCTGCGTCTGCGGCCGATTCTGATGACCTCGTTCGCGTTCATCATGGGCGTGGTACCCCTGGTGTTCTCCAGCGGTGCCGGTGCCGAGATGCGCCATGCCATGGGTGTGGCGGTGTTCTCCGGGATGATCGGTGTGACCTTCTTCGGTCTGTTGCTGACGCCAGTGTTCTACGTACTGATCCGTCGCTATGTGGAGCGCCAGGAAGCGCGCAAAGCGGCCAAGGCCTTGAAGCTGGAGACACAGCAATGAGTGTGAACGTCTTTTTGCCGAGCTTGCTGGTACTGGCGTTGAGCGCCTGTGCCGTGGGCCCGGACTACAAAACCCAGACCCCGGAAGCGGCGAACATCACCGCCGCCGCCGATGCCAAGCAGTATGACCATGCCAAGTTCGAAGGCATCTGGTGGCAACAGTTCGACGACCCGACCCTGAACCAGTTGGTCACTCAGTCGCTGCAAGGCAACCGTGATCTGCGCGTCGCCTTTGCCCGCCTGCGGGCGGCACGGGCGATCCGCGATGACGCCAGCAATGACGCCATGCCGACCATCACCAGCCGCGTCAGCAGTGACCAGGGCAAGGGCCAGGTCCCGGGGCAAACCTCTCGCCGGATCAAGACCGAGCGCTACGACCTCGGCCTGGACATGGCTTGGGAGCTGGACCTGTTCGGCCGCATCCAGCGCAACCTGGAAGCCACCGACGCCGACCAGCAAGCCGCCGAGGCTGACTTGTACCAGCTGCAAGTCACGATGATTGCCGAACTGGTGGACGCCTACGGTCAACTGCGCGGCGCGCAACTGCGTGAACGCATCGCCCTGGACAACCTGAAGAACCAGCAGGAGTCGCGCACCATCACCGTCAGCCTGCGCGATGCCGGGGTGGGCGACCAGCTCGACGTGGAACGCGCCGACGCACGCCTGGCGGCGGTAGAAGCCAGCGTGCCGCAACTACAAGCCGAACAGGTGCGCGAGCGCAACCGCATCGCCACCCTCCTCGGCCAGCGCCCCGACAAGCTGAGCGTGGACCTGAGCCCGAAAGACCTGCCGGCGATTGCCAAGGCGTTGCCGATCGGCGATCCAGGACAACTGCTGCAACGGCGCCCGGACATCCTCAGCGCCGAGCGCAAACTGGCCGCCGCCACCGCGCGCATCGGCGTGGCCAAGGCCGACCTGTTCCCACGGGTCAGCCTCAGCGGCTTCCTCGGCTTTACCGCCGGGCGTGGTTCGCAGATCGGCTCGGCCGCGGCGAATGCCTGGTCCCTGGGCCCGAGCATCACCTGGGCCGCGTTTGACCTGGGCAGCGTGCGCGCGCGTCTGCGTGGCGCCGACGCCGAAGCTGATGGCGCGTTGGCCACCTACGAGCAACAAGTGCTGCTGGCGCTGGAAGAATCGGAAAATGCCTTCAGTGATTACGGTAAACGCCAACAGCGCCTGGTCTCGTTGATCCGTCAGAGTGAGTCCAGCCGCGCCGCCGCCGACCTCGCCGCGATCCGCTACCGCGAAGGCACCGTGGACTTCCTGGTCCTGCTCGACGCCCAGCGCGAACGCCTGGCCGCCGAAGACACCCAGGCCCAGGCCGAAGTCGACCTGTATCGCGGGATTGTGGCGATCTACAAGGCGCTGGGCGGCGGATGGCAGCCGGATACGGTCGTCGCGACGGCCAAGTAACGTAAAGAGCTCCTTTGGTTGGTCGCATCCAGCCAATTTTTAGCCCCGTGATCGATTCGGTCATGGGGCTTTTTTTGTTTGAAATATCCTAAAAAATTGAAAACAAGACCCTTACGTCCTACGTAGCCTCATTAAGAATCAAACTCCGATAATGCCCCGGATTTGACCCGCTCCACTTACGAAACGCTTTATAAAACGAACTGGTATCAGCAAACCCCAATCGCTCGGCTATCTCGGCAAAACTGATCTGCGGCTCTGCCAGCCACACGATAGCCAACTCCTTGCGCACGCTGTCCTTCAACCCCTGATAGGTCTGCCCTTCTTCCGCCAGGCGGCGGCGCAAAGTCGAAGCGGAAATACAGTGAACCGCCGCCAGGCCCTCGGTTTCCGGCCAGGTATCGGGCGGCATCTGACGCAGGTCGTGCTTGATACGCATGGCCAGGCTGTCGGGATCGCGGTATTTGACCAGGATGTTGGCCGGCGCCTGGGCAAGGAAGCGCTTGAGTTCTTCCGGGCTGCGCTTGATCGGCAGGTCGAGGCACTCAGCGGAAAAAATCATGCGCGTACGGGGTCGGTCAAAGCGCAGGTTGTCTGAAAACATCACCCGATAATCATCACAAAAATCCGGCGGCGGGCAGCGCAACTCGATGGCCAGGATCGGGATGCGCCGCCCGGCCAACCAGCAGGCGACGCCGTGCACGATCATCCAGTAGGTGAAATAGGTAAAGGCGCGATTGGGCTCGACATCGGGTTCCAGCAACACAATTTCCGCAAGGCTCTGTTGGCGCACCAGTTGCGCCGGCAGGTGTTCCAGCATCAGCGAGAGGAAGCCCAAGCCGGTTTCCAGGCCGGCCGCCAGGCTCGGTTGCGCGATGGCCGCCCGGCAGAGAAACGCCAGGCTGCCGGACTTGAGCCTGCGCGGGTCCATGCCGAAAAACTCATCATCGCAACGCCGCGCCAGCAAGCGCCACAGGCGTGCATAGGCAGCCGCCGGCACGCGGGCGGCAGGCTGTTGCAGCAGCGCCGGGTCGATCCCGACTTTGCTCAGGGCCTCGGCGGTGGCCGCCCCCGGCACGCAGCTCTGCAACAAGGCTTCGCGCACCAGGTGGATGGAGATGGTGTCTTTTTCCGACATGGGCAGTGGGGCAATCCGCTCGTGCATAAGGTGGCGTGCATCATAAGGGCGGTTGCGCTTTGCCACCACCGTTCAGCCGCCGTTCAGCAAAAGTCAATATTTCACGTTTAGCAATGAGTATCATTATGTTACAACTTAGCACCCTATCTAATGACCCTGCGGTGCTGAATGCTCGTCCCTTTTCTGATCATGCTGCGCGAAGGCATTGAAGCAGCCTTGATCGTTGGCATCATTGCCAGCTACCTGCAACAGACCGGCCGCGGCCAGTGGATGCCCGCCGTGTGGATTGGGGTGTTCCTCGCCGCTGCGCTCGCCCTGCTGGTGGGCGGCGGCCTGGAACTGGTCAGCGCCGAGTTCCCGCAGAAACAACAGGAGCTGTTCGAAGGCGTGGTCGGGCTGGTCGCCGTGGGTATCCTCAGTTCAATGGTGTTCTGGATGCGCAAGGTCGCGCGCTCGATCAAGCATTCACTGCACGCCTCCCTCGATCAGGCGCTGGCCGGGTCCAGGCACCAGGTCATCGCACTGATCCTGATGGTGTTTTTCGCCGTGGCCCGCGAAGGCCTCGAAACCGTGTTTTTCCTGCTGGCGGTGTTTCAGCAGAGCGAAGGCCCCGGCGCACCGCTGGGCGCCCTGCTCGGCCTGGTGTTGGCGATTGTGGTGGGCTTTTTGATCTACACCGGCAGCATGCGTTTGAACCTGGGTGCATTCTTCCGTTGGACCGGCCTGTTTATCCTGGTGGTCGCGGCCGGCATCCTCGCCAACTCGGTGCAGGCCCTGCACGAAGCCGGGGTGTGGAACCACCTGCAAAGCGTGCTGTTCGATTTCAGCGCCGTATTGCCAATGGACAGCCCATTGGGCTCGGTGCTGGCCGGCATGTTCGGCTATCAGGAAGCACCGACCGTCAGCACGCTGGGTGCCTACCTGATTTACCTGGTGGTGGCGCTGGTGATGTTCTTCCTGCCCGCGACGCCGGCCAAGCCAGCCGCTGCCCCTTCTTCCGCTTCCAGCCAGTAAGGACCGTCTCTTGTCCAACCCAACGCCTCAACCTGCCCCGCCATCCCGCGCCTTGCGCTGGGCGGTGGCCGGCTCGGTGGTCGTGATGATCGCCGCCGGCGGCCTGTTCTACTATGCATCGCAACTGGCCGCCGCCAAGCGCCAGGCCAACAGCAATGAAATCGCGGTGACCATCCATGGCCACGCCTGTGAACCCAATGCGCTGACAGTGCCTGCCGGACGCGCGAGCTTTCGCATCATCAACCGCTCCGAACGGGCGGTGGAATGGGAAATTCTCGATGGTGTGCTGGTGGTCGAAGAACGCGAAAACATCGCCCCCGGCCTGAGCCAGGTGATCAATGCCAACCTGTTGCCGGGCGACTATGCGATCACCTGCGGCCTGCTGAGCAACCCGCGTGGCACCTTGCATGTGACCCCCACGGCGGCATCCGATGCCCAGGCCAAGGCCAAGCCGTCGATGGTGGCGTTTATCGGCCCGCTGTCGGAATTTCGTGTGTACTTGAGCAGCCAGGGCATTGCGCTGGTCAAGGCCACGACCGCTCTGCAACAGGCGATCGAGGCCGGTGACCTGGCCCAGGCCCAGGCGCTGTATTTGCCGGCCCGCGCGGCCTACCAGCGCCTGGCCCCGGCAGCCCAACGCCTGGCGGAACTGGACAATGCCATCAACGCGCGCGCCGATTACTTTGAAAAACGCGAGCAGGACCCGGCCTTCAGCGGCTTCCATCGCCTCGAATACAGCCTGTTCCAGCAACGCAGCCTCGATGGCCTTACACCGCTTGCGCAGCGCCTGGTGACGGATGTCACCACCCTCAGACAGCAACTGCTGGCCCAGTCCCTGCCACCGGAACAACTGGTGAGCATCGTGGTGCGCAACCTCAACAGCCTGGCCGATGCACGCGCCCTCAGCGGTGAAGAAGAACGTTACAGCCACATCGACCTGAACGGTTTCGCCGCCAACCTGGAGGCCGCCCACAAGGTGGTGGAGCTGATGCGCCCGCTGCTGACCAAATCCGGCGCGCAGCTGTTGCCGAAAATCGACAGTGCCCTTGCCGCGTTCGATGCCGAACTCGCAGGCTTTAAGGTCGATAACACTTACAGCACGTACGACAGCGTTACCGTCGATCAGCGCAAGCAGATCGCCGACAAGGCCAAGGCTCTGGCCGTTGCACTCGATGGAATCGACCCCGCCCTTGGCCTTTCCGGCCTGCAGTGAAGACGACCGCACAAATGAGTGATACCCGACAGTTTGATGCACAACGCCGCCGTGTCCTGCTGGGCATGGCCGCCACCGGCGCAGCGATTGCCGGCAGCAGCCTGGCCTGCCCGGCCATGGCCGCCGCCGAGCAAGTCACCACGGCTCCGCGCAGCGACAAGACCCAGGACCACCACGACTTTTTTGGCCCGCACCAGAGCGGCATCGTCACCCCGCGTCCGGCCTGCGGCATGGTCGTGGCGTTCGACGTACTGGCCAGCGACCGCGAAGACCTGGAGCGCCTGTTCCGCACCCTGAACGAACGCATCAGTTTCCTGATGACCGGCGGCCCCGTGGCGCAGGTCGACCCGAAACTGCCGCCTACCGATTCCGGAATCCTCGGCCCGGTGGTCACACCGGACAACCTCACGATCACGGTATCCGTCGGCGAGTCGCTGTTCGATGAGCGCTTCGGCCTCGGCGCCGTCAAACCCAAGCGCCTGAGCCGCATGGTCGGCTTTCCCAACGATGCGCTGGAACCGGCGCAGTGCCATGGCGACTTGAGCCTGCAGTTCAGCTCCAATACCCCGGACACCAATATCCACGCCTTGCGCGACATCGTGAAAAACCTGCCCGACCTGCTGCTGGTGCGCTGGAAGCAGGAAGGCAGCGTGCCGCCCCAGGCGCCCGCCAAGCCCGGCACGCCTGCGCAGAGCGCGCGTAACTTCCTGGGTTTTCGTGACGGTTCGGCCAACCCCGACTCCAACGACGACAAGGCGATGAACCAGATTGTCTGGGTACAGCCCGGCAGCGACGAGCCCACCTGGGCGGCCCATGGCAGCTATCAGGCAGTGCGCATCATCCGCAACTTCGTCGAACGCTGGGACCGCACGCCCCTGCAAGAACAGGAAAGCATCATCGGTCGGGTCAAGACCACCGGCGCGCCCATGGACGGCCAAATGGAAAGCCAGGTGCCCGACTACAGCAAGGACCCGCACGGCAAATTGACCAAGCTCGATGCGCATATCCGCCTGGCCAACCCGCGTACTCCGCAGACCCAGGCCAACCTGATCCTGCGTCGGCCGTTCAACTACTCCAACGGCGTCAACAAAAACGGTCAATTGGACATGGGGCTGCTGTTCATCTGCTACCAGGCTGACCTGGAGAAAGGCTTTATCAGCGTGCAAACCCGGCTCAACGGCGAACCACTGGAGGAATACCTCAAGCCGGTCGGCGGCGGGTACTTCTTCACCTTGCCGGGGGTCACCGGCCCTAAAGATTACCTGGGACGCACGCTGCTCGCGGCTTCGCACCCCCAAACCACTGCCAATACCTGAAACCAACCCCCACAGCGGAAACCGTCCCATGAAGAAGTCGACTCTCGCGTTGTCGTTGTTAATGACCCTCTCGCCCCTGGCCGCCTTCGCCGCCACGACGGCGCCGCTGGACCTGGTAGGCCCGGTATCGGACTATAAGATCTACGTCACCGAACAAATCGATGAGCTGGTGACCCAGACCCAGGCATTCACCGACGCCATCAACAAAGGCGACCTGGCCACGGCCAAGAAGCTCTATGCCCCGACCCGCGTGCACTATGAATCCATCGAGCCGATCGCCGAACTGTTCAGCGACCTCGACGCGTCCATTGACTCGCGTGTCGACGACCATGAAAAAGGCGTGACCGCCGAGGACTTCACCGGTTTCCATCGCATCGAATACGCGCTGTTCTCGCAGAACTCGACCAAGGGCCTGGAGACACTGACCGCCAAGCTCAACACCGACGTCAGCGACCTCAAGAACCGCGTCGACGGCCTGACCTTCCCGCCGGAGAAAGTCGTGGGCGGTGCCGCCGCCCTGCTCGAAGAAGTCGCCGCCACCAAGATCTCCGGCGAAGAAGACCGCTACAGCCACACCGACCTGTATGACTTCCAGGGCAACATCGACGGCGCGAAGAAAATCGTCGACCTGTTCCGGGGCCAGATCGCGCAGCAAGACAAGGCATTCCTGACCAAGGTCGACAAGAACTTCGCCAGCGTCGACAAGGTCCTGGCCAAGTACAAGACCCAGGACGGCGGCTTCGAGACCTACGACAAGGTCAAGGAAAACGACCGCAAGGCGCTGGTGGGGCCGGTCAACACCTTGGCTGAAGACTTATCGACATTGCGTGGCAAGCTGGGTTTGAACTGATACACCCCCTCAGGTAACGCGGCAGAGGTCGGCCGGCCCTGGCCACCTCTGCCTCCGGGGCTCAGGCAACCGGCATGGCCGAAGGTTTAAAGTCATGCAAGGGTGTGCCGAACGGTACGCCTTTTTCAGGATCGGTCGCATACCAATGCTCACCGACCTGAATGGCATGAATGACGACCCCTTGTGAGGTTCCGGCTGTACCGGTTTGCACAGGCGTTGACGCGCGACTCCAACCTCCGGCCAGCCAGTAAGCCCTCAGTTTTTCCTCGACGGTGACCAAATGCGGAGCCGCCTTGCCCAGCCTGGAGACGCCGCCGGCCAACAAAGTGATTTTGAACAGGCCTTTGAGCCCGGCATCGACCAGTTGTGCATAACCGTCCGCCGGGTTCATGGCCGCGCTGGTGAACAACACCGATTCCTTGATGAAGTTAAACGCCCGGTCACCGAAACGGGCCACCGGTTTTGACCAGGCGATTTTGGGCGTGACGGGCGCCACGGTGCTTCCCAACCTGCGCACGATGCCGATGACCGGGTTGGGGGTCAGCCCCTTGCCTGCGCGCAACAGCGACCGCACTCGACCGCCGGCCCCCAGGGCCAGTCCTCCCACATCCAACGCAAGGTTGAATAAACCACTGCCGATGTTGCCGTTCGTAAAATCCTGGTACGCCCCCACAAATGGCACGAGCCCCGTCAGAATCGCTTTTTCACGTGCTAGCACTTCACGCCGCCGCTCCAGCGGTAATGTGCCTTTGGCCCTGGCAAGCATTCCATCGGCGGACTCATAGAAATTATCCTGGGCAATACGCGTCGCAATCTGGTTGATCTTCGGCGAAGCGAAGCTGTTGGGCACCTCAGTACTCAGCGAGTCACCCGTCGCCGGCGCTTCACCGGGGATCGGCGCACCGAGTGCTTCGATGATCACCTTAGACGTGGTATCGGCGCGCGGCACGCTACCGTTTGCATAAGCGTCAAAGTCCACGGCCAGAGGAAACCCACCTGTAAAGGCGACCACGTAGGCACCCTGCAGACCCAAGGGGTTAGGCTTGCCGGCAAGCACGTCGCCCAGCCTCAGTGTTTTGGGAAGGTCGGTACGCTTGACGATTTTCCCATTGGCAAACACTTCGTAATAACGCACGGTGGCGCCGTGTTGAACACGCATCAACGTACCTTGCAGGCCTTTGGCCGCGGCCCGATGCGCCGCCGTTTCTTCGACCGGTGGCAGGCCCGTTTCCGCGCGCAAGGTAAACAGCCTGACCTGGCCTTTTTCCAGGAACTGGCGATCGGCCAAAGGGAGTTCGGCAAACATAAGCTTGAGTTGAGTGCCATAGGCTTTCTGCAACCGTTGGCGGTGCTCGTTGACCGCCGTCTGTACGAGGCTGTCGAGGTCGGGCAGCCGTCGAATACGTGCATCCAGTTCGGCACGTTTGTCCGCTGGCGCTGGGACACCCTGATGGATCTGAAAGGGCGTCGATCTGGGCTGCACCAAGCTCTGCGGCATGTCGTCGGCAAGTACCCATTTGCCGGGTATCAGGTCGCCGGTCATGTACGTTTCTATCAGGGAGCGTGTACGCGGCTCGGAAATGGGCAGGTTGCGACGAGCGTCAACGTCGGCAATCAAGACCTTCATTTTTTCAAGCTGGTCGGGCGTAACGTCTGGGAAAACCTTGAGCAATTGTTCGCTGGCCAGGGACCGACGCATGGGCAGATCAATCAGCGTGTTTACGGCTTCATTGACCTCGCTGCGCTGCTTGAAGAACGCTTCGCTGGCGGTCTTGACCGCCGATGGGGGGTGTTGACCATCCACGGCTGCGGGAACGACACCGTTGAGCACCGCCCAATCAAGCAACACCTTGAGCGCTTCCAGCTGAACCAGGGTAGCCTGGCCCTCACTGGTGGGCGCCAGCGTTGTCAATTCACTGACCTGCTCCTCGCTCATCCTGCGGGAGGTCCCAGGCGCCGTGCGCTCCGCCATCGCCGCCCCGAGGCGCAGTTCCATCCAGGCGGGCGTGCCTATGTGGATCGACTGAGGCACATCCCGCACCAGAAACTCGGGAGCCGCCTGTGCAAAGCCGATATGGGCCGCCAGTGCTGCCATCTTAGGGTCCAGACCGTGGTGATCTTGCAGGTGCTTCTCTACCTCGCCGCGTACCGCGCTGAAGGGGCGCCCCATATTGGCGGGTTGGTACAGGTTGTAGTCGGCGATATGGCCCGGCTTGGCCGGTGCGTTCGGATCGGCACGCAACTTGAGCGCGGCAATCACCAATTGTTGTCGCACGGGCTTGGACAATGGCGTGCCCTGCCATTTCAACAGTCGCGCCAGTTGCTCGCCCAGTGTCAGCGCCTCTTGGCTGTCGAGCAGCTTCTGCAGGTGTTCACTCGGGTGCTGTTGCAGCGCCTGTACACTCTGTTGATCGAGATAGCCCAGACCTCGCGGGCTTGCGCCCTTCCAGTTGTCGTCGAGCCAAGCCTTGAGGAGGGTTTTGTCCTCTGGTGTCAATTGACCGGGTGACCACTCATCGTCCATAAGACCGCTGTAATTTCCAAGGGCCGGAGCCGGCGGTAAAGCGGTGCGCAGCCACTGCACTGCATTGCGCGTCTCGCCAGCGGTTCGGGGCGAGCCGAGGCCCTTGTGATCAAGAAGCTGGCGGATGTCGTAATAAGGCTGCGAATACACGGCATTTCCACGGGTTTGGCTCAGGCTGACCAACGCGCTCAAATCACGGCCCAGGGCCGTCACCTGCGTGACGTAGCTCGTCACGTCGACCCACTCGCCTTCGCTGGTCCGGTGCTCGAGTTTCCCTTCGCAAATCCGAAACGGCTGGCCGGGCCAAAGCAGCTCTTTGCTTTTGAGCAACGCTTGCAGGTCAGGCGATTGGCTGAAGGCCTGAAGACGCTCGCGAAGGGGCTGATCATCCGCTGCCAACGACGAGTCGACCGACAGTGACGCCTGCTGCTGCGACAAATCGACAGGCGTATCGTCAGGCAGGTCCTTGAATTGACCTTGCAGGTATTCGGCCAGGTAGGCGCGCTCATCCAGATCACCAATGGTTTGTCGAACACGCACCACGCCGCTGCTTATTCGCTGATACGGCTCGGGCGACATCACCAGCCCCGAAGTGCGCAGTTGTGTAATGATCTGCGCGCGCTCATCTGTTTCGGCTGGTAACGGCATGCCAAACGCCTGCATTACCAATGAATGAGGCACCCAGTCTTCATCACCGGCCAGGTAATCGACGCCCTTGTCCGCCGGGTCCAGCAGATCCCTGATCGCACGCAGTTTCACACTGGCCTGCCACCAACCGGAGCCGTCCGAGGTATTGAATGTGACGGCCGTGCGCACACCGTTACGGTTGACGTAACCGCTCACGGTGTCCTTGCGAAACGTCAGGGTATCGGTCTCCAACCCCTTGCTGGTGAACCACGCCTGTAATTCAGGGTGGGCCAGAACTTGTCGATAGACAGCCAACGCCGGGGCCAGGGAGGTACCCGGCGGCACTTGCACTACGGAATACCCGTCTTGCATCGAGTTGAGCAGACGCTCTCCGAGAAGCTTGTCGGCAGCCCTGCGATCCGGGTTGGCCACTTGCGCCGAAGACAGGGTCCAGCGGTGTGCGGGCGCCAGTGGTGATATATCCCCGGATTCTCGTCGTGTGCGTCGTGCAGAAGCAGACGCCAAAGGCGGTTGAGGCGTCGTCAACTGGCCGGCGACCATGGCGTCCGAGGGATAAGCATGAGGGATGGGCGTAGCGGGCGAAGCGGTAACAGGCATTATCGACATGAACGTTGCTCTTTCGGATTGACCCATGAAGGATTAACCCGCCCATCCCTGAACGGATGGGAGGCACTCTAGAAAGTCTGTCTATGAACAGGTTATCGGATACTTCTGCCCCTCAAGTGGGAATGCGGCGCCGCCACCAGTGGGAAAATTTACAGGATCCGGTACAGCAAGCGCTCGATCCGCACCCGACTGACCCGGCGCAGGAATTTGCCGACTGCGGGTGGGTAGTCCACCAGGGTCTGCAACTGCTGGTAGCCGCCGATGCGCGTGGCGTGCTGGAAAATCTGCGCCAGCTCCGCGCGCCGTGGCGCCAGCCACTGGGCCTTGGGATCATCGATCAGCAAGGCGTTTTCCAGGTCGAGGCGGAACGCTCGAGGGTTGAGGTTGTTGCCAGTGAGCAAGGTGTAACGCTCATCGACCCACATGCCCTTGAGGTGGTAGCTGTTGTCGCCGTCGTGCCACAGGTGCAGGTTGAGTTGGCCACTGTCGATCATTGCCTGATGGCGCTTGGCGAAACGGCGCAGGCTGATTTCGTACAGGTACGGCAATGCCGCAATGACCTTGAACGGCTCGCTGGGCGGGATATAGAAGTCGTTGGCGGTCTTGTCGCCGACGATGATGTCGATCTTCACGCCGCGCGCCAGGGCGCGGTTGATTTCGCGGGTCACCGGCAGCGGCAGGTTGAAGTATGGCGTGCAGAGGGTCAGTTGCTGTTGGGCGCTGGCGATCAGCTCCAGGATCACCCGGCTCAACGGGTTGTTCTTGCCGACGCCCAGCAAAGGGCTCACCGACAAATGGCCATTGGGCAGTTGCCCGGCCGTGGTGTCGTAGGCCGCGTGTTTGAGACGGCTGCGCAGGTCGCCGATGTCGTTGCGCAGGCTGCGGGTGGTGGGCGGGTTCGGCAGGTCGAGACGGTGCACCGCCTTGGATGCCACCAGGCCATGCTCCACCAGGTGCTGCATGGAGTCGGCCAACGGTTGGCTGTGGATCAGGTGGTAACGGTCGAAACGGTACTTGTCGAACTTGTGCAGGTACACGTTGTTCAGGCTGGCACCGCTGTACAGCACGGTATCGTCGATCACAAAGCCCTTGAGGTGCAGCACGCCGAACAGCTCGCGGGTTTGCACCGGTACGCCGTACACCGGCACTTCACTGGCGTGGCTCTGGGTCATGGCCTGGTACCAGGCACTGTTGCCCGGCTGCTTGCCGGCGCCGATCAGCCCGCGCTGGGCGCGCAGCCAGTCGACCACGACGACGATATCCAGCTGCGGCCGCGCGGCCTTGGCCGCGTGCAGGGCGTCGTAGATCTCTTGCCCCGCTTCGTCCTGCTGCAAATACAGCGCGACGATGTAGATACGCCGGGTGGCCTGGGGGATTTTTTCCAGCAGGCAGCGCCGATAAGCATCGGCGCCGGACAGCACCTCAATGGCTTCGGGTGTGACTGGAAAACCACGTAGCTTGGGCAGCAGGGAGCGTTTGAAGAACGACGGCATAAGGCTCGCAATGGGTCGAATCCGAAGAGGGCCCGAGCTTACACCATGAGCCTGCTCAGGTCTCGCTACCGGGCATGGAAAATTTTATCGACAAAGAAGAACGATCGTTCTACTATATTAAGCATGAACGACATGCCCAGTAATGAAACCCGCGACATTATCCTCGACGTCACCGAGAAGTTGATCTATCGCCATGGCATTGCCGCCACCGGCATGGATTTACTGGTGAAAACCGCCGGCGTCTCGAGAAAAAGTATCTACCGCTACTTCGCCAATAAAGACGAATTGGTGATTGCCGCCCTGCAACGCCGCGATGGGCGTTGGATGCACTGGCTGCGTGGCGAAGTCGAACAGGTCGACGGCAGCGGCGCACGCTTGCTGGCGGTATTCGCCGCCTTGAAAACCTGGTTCGGCTCGGCGGATTTCCGCGGCTGCGCCTTCATCAACACCAGTGGTGAAACCGGCAACCCGAACGACCCGGTGCGCCTGCTGGCCAAGGCCCACAAACAAAAGCTGTTCGAGTACCTGCTCGAACTCTGTACCGCACATGGCACCCCCGACCCCGGACGGCAGGCCGCGCACTTGCTGATCCTGATCGATGGCGCCATCACCGTTGCCCTGGTGATGGGCGATTCAACAGCCGCTGATAATGCGCAATGCATGGCGCAAACGTTATTGGGACTGTGAACGCACGCTGGCGCAACTTCTTCTTAACAGGAGTCATGACATGTCATCCACCCCAGAAACACGCCCGCCCCTCCCGCCGTTCACGCGTGAATCGGCCATCGAAAAAGTGCGCCTGGCCGAAGACGGCTGGAACTCACGCGACCCACACCGTGTATCCCTGGCCTACACCCTCGACACGCAATGGCGCAACCGCGCCGAGTTCGCGCATAACCGCGAAGAAGCCAAGGGTTTCCTCACGCGTAAATGGGCCAAGGAACTGGATTACCGACTGATCAAGGAGCTGTGGGCCTTTACCGATAACCGCATCGCGGTGCGCTATGCCTACGAATGGCACGACGACTCGGGCAACTGGTTCCGCTCCTATGGCAATGAGAATTGGGAGTTCGACGAGAACGGCCTGATGGCCCACCGCTTTGCGTGCATCAACGATATGCCGATCAAGGAAAGCGAACGCAAGTTCCACTGGCCTTTGGGCCGCCGCCCGGATGATCATCCGGGGCTGTCCGACCTGGGCCTGTAAAACCTGCGGGAGGGGCAGTGCCCCTCCCACAGGTGGATCGCTCTCCGGTTATGGATTGCCGACGCAGACTAGTCCTGGTTCAAACCGACCCGATACAGCGCGCCGTTATCCTCATCCGTAAGCACATACAAAAACCCATCCGGCCCCTGCCGCACATCGCGAATCCGCGCCTTCAACCCACCCAGCAAGCGCTCTTCATGCACCACCTTGTCGCCATCGAACTGCAAGCGAATCAGCTCCTGGCTGGCGAGCGCGCCGATAAAGACGTTGTGCTGCCACGGCTTGAAGCGATCGGCATCGTAGAACGCCATGCCGCTGATACCCGGTGATTTCTCCCACACATGACGCGGCTCTACCGTGCCTGCAACGGTTTTGCCCTTGGCTTCGGGAATCGGTGTCAGGGAGTAGTTGATGCCGTGGGTCGCCAGCGGCCAGCCATAGTTTTTGCCGCGTTCGATCACATTGATTTCATCGCCACCCCGAGGCCCATGTTCGTTTTCCCATACCGTGCCGCTCCAGGGGTTCAATGCCAGGCCCTGAGGATTGCGCTGGCCATAGGACCAGATTTCCGGGCGTACGCCTGCCTGGCCCACGAACGGGTTGTCATCCGGCACGCGGCCATCCGGGAAGATCCGCACGACTTTGCCTTGCAGCTTGTCCAGGTCCTGGGCGGTGGGCCGGTCATTGTTTTCGCCAAGGGTCACGAACAGGTAGCCATCACGGTCGAACGCCAGGCGCGAACCGAAGTGATTGCCGGTGGACAGTTTGGGCTCCTGGCGCAGGATCACCTTGAAATCGGTCAAGCCGCTGAGGTCGCTCGCCAGGCGCCCACGACCCACCGCGGTGCCGGCCGTGCCGCCCTTGCCGCCGCCTTCGGCGTACGACAGATAGACCATGCGGTCTTCCTTGAAATCGGGCGACAACACCACATCCAGCAAGCCGCCCTGCCCCTTGGCCCACACCTGCGGGACGCCGCTCAACGGCGCGGAGAGCTTGCCGTCCGGGCTGACGAACCGCAGATGGCCGGGACGCTCAGTCACCAGAAAACCTTGCCTGTCCGGCAGGAACGCGACGGCCCAGGGATGATCCAGGCCTTGGGCGATCGGCGTGACGGAAAGGCTGCCTTGTTCGCTCGGGAACTGTTGGGCATCGGCGGCGTAAACGGCGCTGATGCTGGTTGCACAGATAACGGCTAGCAGGGTTTTGCGTAGAAACATAAGGCGCGTCCTTACCGGCGATTGCCGTTGGCATCATAAGTGGGGGCTTTGGTTTCGGTGGCCGGCCGGCTGGGCGCTGCATCGCGCGTGGGGTAGCGATTGCCGATGCCGCCGTTTTCCAGGGTCGGTGTGCGTGTGGTCGGCCCGGTCTGAATCCCGCGAACCGCCGGCGCACTGGGCTGTGTGCCCTGCATGCTGTTGGGGTTGGCGCGGTGAATGGGGCCGTTGTTGCCGTTATTGTTGCCGGGCAGGTTCTGCGCCTGGGCAGCGCCCGCAAGTGCCAGGCCTAAGGCCAGTGCCGCAAGGTGACGCACAGCAGTGTTCATGACAATGCCTCTCTGGAACGGAAAATACGTGCTTTCGATAACACGCTACGCCCAGGGTTCGGCTTTGGTAACTAAATACTTCCTCATCAGGTGTAACACAATCTGTCCGCGTATCCGTTCGGGGAAACTTTTCCCGCAGCCTCCGAGTCACCAGAACACAGGCTCTGACAGAGGAATCGCACGCATGCCAAGGGCAATCTGGAAAGGCGCTATCAGCTTCGGTTTGGTCCATATCCCGGTGTCGCTAGTATCGGCCACGTCTTCGCAAGGCGTGGATTTCGACTGGCTCGACAAACGCAGCATGGACCCGGTGGGCTACAAGCGCATCAACAAGACCACCGGCAAGGAGGTCACCAAGGAGAACATCGTCAAGGGGGTGGCCTATGAAAAAGGCCGTTACGTGATCCTCAGCGAAGAAGAAATCCGCTCAGCCCATCCCAAATCCACCCAGACCATCGAGATCATCGCCTTTGTGGCCAGCGACCAGATCCCGCTGCAGAACATCGACACCCCTTACTTCCTCGCGCCGGATAAACGCGGTGGCAAGGTGTATGCACTGCTGCGTGAAACCTTGAAGAAAACCCGCAAGGTGGCCCTGGCCAATGTCGTGCTGCACACCAAGCAGCACCTGGCGGCGCTGATGCCGCTGGAGTCGGCCCTGGTGCTGGTCATGCTGCGCTGGCCCGCCGAGGTCCGCGGCCTGGATGAACTGGAACTGGGCAGCGATGTGACCAAGCCCAGCCTGGCCAAGGGCGAATTGGACATGGCCAAGCGCCTGGTGGAAGACATGAGTGCCGACTGGCAGCCGGATGAGTATCGCGACAGCTTCCAGGACAAGATCATGGCGCTGGTGGCCAAGAAGGCCAAGGCCGGCAAGATCGAAGACGTGGAGTCCCAGGAGGGCAGCGACGAGCGCAAATCGGCCGACGTGATCGACCTGACCGAACTGCTCAAGCGTAGCCTGGCAGGCAAACCGGCGGCCAAAAAAACCGCCGCGAAGAAATCCTCGAAAAAGGCCTCTTGAGCCTGCCGATGCCTGGAGAATCCTATGGCAAAGCCCCTGAGTGAGTACAACCGCAAACGCGATTTCGAGATCACCGCCGAACCTTCGGGCGAGGCATCCGCGCGTAAACGCAAGGCGTCGGCGCTGTCCTTCGTGATCCAGAAACACGATGCCAGCCACCTGCACTATGACTTTCGCCTGGAACTGGACGGCGTGCTCAAGAGCTGGGCCGTGCCCAAGGGCCCGAGCCTGGACCCCAGCCACAAACGCCTGGCGGTGCATGTCGAGGATCACCCGCTCAGTTATGGCAGTTTTGAAGGCAGCATCCCGGCAGGCCAATACGGCGCCGGGGACGTGATTGTGTGGGACCGGGGCGTGTGGCAACCCCATGACGATCCCCATAAGGCCTACGCCGCCGGCAAACTCAAGTTCACCCTGGTCGGCGAAAAGCTCTCCGGCGACTGGGCCTTGGTGCGCACCCGCCTCAAGGGCAGCGGCGACAAGGAGCAATGGCTGCTGATCAAGGAAAAGGACCAGCAAGCCCGCCCCGCGAGCGACTACGACATTGTCGAGGCCGAACCGAACAGCGTGCTCAGCGAAGCCACCATCGACACGCCCAAGGCCCGGACCACAGCCAAGCCCAAAGCCAAAGCCAAGCCAAAGCCCAGCAAAAAAACCACCGCCCTGCCCGAGGAGTTCACCCCGCAGTTGGCCACGCTGGTTGACCGCGCCCCCGAAGGGGCTTGGCAGTACGAGGTCAAGTTCGACGGTTACCGCATGCTGACGCGCATCCGCGACGGCGAGGTACGTTTGTTCACGCGCAATGGCCATGACTGGACCGACCGCTTGCCGCGCCAGGCCAAGGCCCTGCAAGCGCTCAAACTCAAGGACAGCTGGCTCGACGGCGAGGTAGTCAGCCTTAACGGCGATGGCTTGCCGGATTTCCAGGCGCTGCAGAATGCATTCGATATCGGCCGCAGCCTGGACATCGTCTATTACCTGTTCGACGCCCCCTTTCTTGAGGGGCAGGACCTGCGCCAGGCGCCCGTCGAGGAGCGTCGTGCGGCACTCAAGGCCGCGCTGGGTCGTAGTCGAAGCAAGCTGCTGCGGTTCTCCGAAGCCTTTACCGCGCACCATCAGGATATCTTCGAAAGCGCCTGCGACCTCGCTTTGGAAGGCGTGATCGGCAAGCGCTTGGGCAGCCCCTATGTGTCCAGTCGCAACAGCGATTGGATCAAGCTCAAGTGCCGCCTGCGCCAGGAGTTCGTGATCGTCGGCTATACGCGCCCCCAAGGCTCGCGCAGCGGCTTCGGCGCGTTGCTGCTGGCGGTGAATGACGCGTCAGGGTTGGTCTATGCCGGTCGCGTGGGCACCGGTTTCGACCAGGCATCGCTGAAGAACATTTACGCACAGTTGCAGCCCCTGGAACGTAAAACGTCTCCCCTGCAAAAAACCTTGACCAGTACCCAGGCGCGCGGCGTGCACTGGGTGGAACCGACGCTGGTCGGCGAGGTGCAATTTGCCGAATGGACCCGCGAAGGCGTGGTGCGCCAGGCCGCATTCGTCAGCCTGCGCACCGACAAGCCTGCCGCCCAGATCGTGCATGAACAGCCGCGTGCGGCCAAATCCCTCAAGAACAAGCAACCGGTCAAGAACGTGAACATCACCCACCCCGAACGCGTGATAGACCCGCAAAGCGGCACGCAAAAACAGCAACTGGCGCAGTTCTACGACAGCATCAGCGAATGGATCCTGCCCTTCCTGCACCAACGGCCCGTGTCCCTGCTGCGGGCACCGGAAGGAATCGAGGGCGAGCAGTTCTTCCAGAAACACGCCGAGCGCCTGGCAATTCCCCACATCCGGCAACTGGACCCGTCCCTGGACCCCGGTCATGCGCGCCTGATGCAAATCGACAACGCCCAGGCGCTGGTGGGAGCCGTGCAGATGGGTACCGTCGAGCTGCACACCTGGGGGGCGACCTCGGACAAGATCGAAACCCCGGACCTGTTTGTCCTCGACCTCGACCCGGACCCGGCGCTGCCCTGGAAAACCATGCTGGAAGCGGCGCAACTGACCTTGTCGGTACTCGACGAACTGGGGCTTGAGGCGTTCGTCAAAACCAGCGGCGGCAAAGGCTTGCACTTGGTGGTGCCGCTGGCACGCCGCGACGATTGGGACACGGTGAAGGCCTTTGCCAAGGCCGTCGCGCAATTCATGACCGCACAACTGCCCGAACGCTTTACCGCCACCAGCGGGCCAAAAAATCGCGTCGGCAAGATCTTTATCGATTACCTGCGCAATGCCCGCGGCGCCAGCACCGTGGCGGCCTATTCGGTGCGCGCGCGGCCGGGGTTGCCGGTGTCGGTGCCGGTCAGTCGTGGGGAATTGGAAGGGTTGCGCGGCAGCCAGCAATGGACCGTTGCCAACCTGACGCAGCGCTTGCAGGCGTTAAAGGAAGACCCGTGGGCGGGTTATGCCAATCGGCAGAAAATCAGCAGGAAAATGTGGGACAAGCTGGGCGCCAAGCCACCGCAGTGACAGGCGCCCGAAGCGGTTTCAGATCCATATGAAGAGCAACGCCAGGGCGGCGAAAATCACCCACTGCTCCAGGTAATAGCGCGTCCGGTTGCGCTTTTTCAGCGCCTTGCCGCGCAAGCGGATCTTGTACAGGCGCGTGAACGCACGGTTGAGTGCGCCCGTCTTGTCGCCCTCATCGTTCGGCGAGCCGGCGGCAGCCATCACGGTACGGCTGAACCAGCGATTGAACGCCGCCGCCCAGCGGTATTTCATTGGCCGCTCTACGTCGCAGAACAGAATGATGCGGTTATGCTGCGTGGTGTTTTCGGCGTAATGGATGAACGTCTCGTCGAACATCACCGGCTCACCGTCGCGCCAATAGTAGTTTTCGCCGTCGACATTGATGTAGCAACCCGGATCATTCGGCGTGTCCAGGCCCAGATGATAGCGGTAGGAACCGGCATACGGGTCACGGTGGCGCACCAGCTTGGAGCCCGGCGGCAGCTCGGCGAACATCGCCGCCTTGATCGAGCCGATGCTTTGCACCAACTGCGTGGTGCGCGGGCACAGCTTCATGGCCGACGGATGGCTGTCGCCGTACCACTTGAGGTAGAAACGCTTCCAGCCCGACTTGAAAAACGAGTTGAAGCCCACGTCGTTGTACTGCTGTGAACGCTTGATCTCGCCTGCGCGCAACAAGTTCTGGCCTTCCTGGCGAATCTCTTCCCAGTGCTCCTGCAAAGGGCTCAGGTCGGGAAAATCGCTGGGAGACAGGTACGGTCGGCTTGGCAGCTTGGAAAACAGGTACAAAAAGCAGTTGATCGGCGCCAGGAAGGTCGAATGATCACTGAGCTGGCGCCCCAGCGTGTGTCGCACCCGGCCACGCAGGTGTACATACGCAATGGAGACAACGTAGAGAGCAACAATGATGAGTTTCAAGGGATTTCGTCACACGTCAGAAGAAAACAGGCTACCCCTGCGTGCCCACAACGGCCGAGGATAATAGCAGCACCTGAAATCACAATTCACACAGGCGGCACGACCGGTTGGATGGCAACCGGTGCATGAGCATTGGCCCATATTTAGCCATATTTTGTAACCAAAGGTTAGCCAAAATTTGTGAAAAGCTGTCTACGGCGGCTATTCGAGAGGATGATAGCGGCGAGGAGCAGGCCCTGCGCCCTCACCCATTTGAATCGGCCAACCGGCCAATAACGCGTCAAAGCACCCGTACCTCAGAAAAGGATTTTCATGCCTCCCCTTTCAGATCCAGACTTCCAGGCCCTACAAGGTGCGTGGGAGCAGACCTCACTTGAAGACAACGGTGTACTGAACCCCGCCGACGCCCATAGCGCCCCCGGAGCAATCACCACGATTACCGGCGATCGCTTCCAAGTCACGACAGTGCATGGCGAGGTACTGCTGGCGGGTCGGTTTTTCCTGGACAGCAGCACTTTCCCCAAGCGCATTACCTGGATCGACGCCATAGGCGCTGACGCAGGCAAAGAGTTACCCGCCAGTTACCGGCTTGAAGGCGATGTGTTTGTGTTTATCGCTGCCGATGAGGGCATGCCCAGGCCAATCAGGTTCAGCACCGGTCCGGGCCAGACCATGCGGACGTTCGTCAGACGTTAATGAGCGGTAGGCCATCCGAACGTGCGACATTTTTTTCACAAGGCCTTCACGTTCTGGCCGATAGGGTAAAGCCTACCTACTCCAGTGAATCCCTTGGCCCGCTTCCCTCGCGGGCTTTTTTTCGGGCGCATGAATGGCTCAGGCGGGCCGCTTGGTCGCGACGAGGGTAAAGCAGAGCGGCAATTGCGCGGACTGGTACTCGTACTGGTCGTAGAGTTCTTCACGATTGGAATGCGCATACTCCTGCAACTCGCTGATCCGCAGGTCGGCGCCTATCGCCGCGTTGAGAATGTCCCCAAGGGTGTGTACGAACCAATAGGACGTCGGTCCGGCGGTCTCGGCCTGGCCTTCGTAGACAATGGCTTCGCGCAAGACAAAAGGCTCGCGCTGAAAGTAGGAACTGGAAGGCTGCAACGGGTTTTCGGCCTTCGGATCGAACATCTCGAGGAACGGATGGGTTTCATACATCACCAGCGCCCCGCCGGGTTTCAAGGTGCTGGCGACATGCTGCATGAACAGCGCCACATCCGGCATCCAGCCGAGTACGCCGATGGTCACCAGGGCAATGTCGAAGCGCTCGTGCAGGCGCGGTGGCAGGTGATGGATATCGCTTTCGATAAATTCAGGATCGTGGGGCGAGCGTGCGGCCAACTCGCGGGCCTGCTCGAGAAACGCCCGGGACTGATCCACCCCCACCACCGACCTCGCACCGAGGCCAAACAGTGACAGGCTTTCACGTCCGTTGTTGCAGCACAGTTGAATCACGTCCTTGCCAGCCACGCCGATATCCTGCAGCACGCCGGTCAGGGTGCCGTCGAGGCAGGAAAACTCGGAATTGCCGACCGCCCTCTGCAGCGCGGTCCAGGTCTCGGTGGTTCTATGCAGGCTGGCGGATTGGTTCCAGGCGTCCTTGTTGCAGGCAATTGCTTCTTGAGCCGAAGGCATGTCCATTTGCGTCTCCAGATAATCACTAAACCGAGTAAGGAACATAAGCCACCTGTTCGTCGAACAAAATACCCTGGCGCGCGTGAAACTAATGTCAAATCGTGCAGGTCATTTACGCAATGAGCGCTCAGCCGTTGAACGCCCCTCCCGAAGACATCGCCGTGGCCCACCACTCCGACCTGCGCACCACCCTGTCGCTGGACAGCCTGAATTTCTTCCTGGCGGATGTTCGCGATGGCCTCGGCCCCTATCTGGCGATCTACCTGCTCGCGGTGCACCAATGGGACCCCGCGAGCATCGGCGTGGTCATGACGCTCGCCGGCATCGCCGGTTTGATCAGCCAGGGCCCGGCGGGCGCACTGATTGATCGCACCCGCAGCAAACGCGCGGTGATCGTGGTGGCCGCGCTGCTGGTCACTGCCGCGTGCCTGATGCTGCCCTTTGTCAGTTCGTTCGGCTGGGTGGCATTGACCCAGGCGGCCAGTGCCGTCGCCGCCTCAGCCTTCGCCCCGGCGATATCCGCCATTTCCCTGGGCATCACCGGGCCCCGCGCGTTTACCCGTCGTACCGGACGCAACGAAACGTTCAACCATGCCGGCAATGCCGTGGCTGCCATGCTGGCCGGGGGCCTGGCGTACCTGTTCGGTCCGGTGGTGGTGTTTTACCTGATGGCCTTTATGGCGGTGGCCAGTGTCGTCGCGGTCAGTTGCGTGTCGGCCAAAGCCATTGATCATGAGGTGGCGCGAGGCTTCGATCCCGCTCATCACAGCGATCATGAGCAGCCGTCCGGCATCAAGGTGTTGCTGGCCAACCGGCCGTTGCTGTTGTTCGCGGTCTGCTGCGCGCTGTTCCACCTGGCCAATGCCGCGATGTTGCCGCTGGTCAGTCAGAAGCTGTCGCAGATCAACCTGCACATGGCCACGCCGCTGACCTCGGCGTGCATCGTTGCCGCGCAACTGGTGATGGTGCCGGTGGCCTGGCTGGTGGGCGCCAAGGCCGATGTATGGGGGCGCAAGCCGTTGTTGCTGGTCGGCTTCATGATCCTGCCGCTGCGGGGCGTGCTGTACACCCTGTCCAACGACCCTTACTGGCTGGTGGCGGTGCAAATGCTCGATGGCATCGGCGCGGGCGTCTTCGGCGCGCTGTTCCCGGTGATCGTCAAGGACCTGACCCAAGGTACCGGGCGCTTCAACGTGAGCCTCGGCGCGCTGTCCACAGTGTTTGGCCTGGGCGCGGCCTTGAGCAACAGTCTCGCCGGTTTCGTGGTGCAACAGGCCGGCTACGACGCAGCGTTCCTGACCCTGGCCGGTGTGGCGGCGGTGGCGCTGGCGCTGTTATGGCTGGCGATGCCGGAAACGTTGGAACGCCCCTCTTTCGCGTGCCATACAACTGTCGCCTGAGATATGCGACAATGCGCGCCAAATTCCAACACACATCCCCCATTTTTTGCTCAGCGACCGGGTTTCGCGCCTTGATGTCGCTGTTGATGCATGCCTGACGGCGCCTGCCGCCATGCTCGCAACCCATTGATAGGTAAAGTAATTGATCTCCACAGCTAACATCACCATGCAGTTCGGCGCCAAGCCGCTCTTCGAGAACGTCTCGGTCAAGTTCGGCGCCGGCAACCGTTATGGTTTGATCGGTGCCAACGGTTGCGGCAAGTCGACCTTCATGAAAATCCTCGGCAGCGACCTCGAGCCGTCCGGCGGCCAGGTCATGCTCGAACCGAACGTGCGCTTGGGTAAACTGCGCCAGGACCAGTTCGCCTATGAAGAGTTCACCGTGCTCGATACGGTGATCATGGGCCACGAGGAGCTGTGGAGGGTCAAGGCCGAGCGCGACCGTATCTACTCGCTGCCGGAAATGAGCGAGGAAGACGGCATGGCCGTGGCCGAGCTGGAAACCGAATTCGCCGAGATGGACGGCTACACCGCCGAGTCCCGCGCCGGTGAGCTGCTGCTGGGCCTGGGTATCCCCCTGGAACAGCACTTCGGCCCGATGAGCGAAGTGTCCCCAGGCTGGAAACTGCGGGTCTTGCTGGCCCAGGCGCTGTTCTCCGATCCCGAAGTGCTGTTGCTCGACGAACCGACCAACCACTTGGACATCAATACCATCCGCTGGCTGGAAAACATTCTGACCCAGCGCTCCAGCCTGATGATCATCATCTCTCACGACCGTCACTTCCTGAACAGCGTGTGCACCCACATGGCTGACCTGGACTACGGCGAGCTGCGCCTGTTCCCGGGCAACTACGACGAGTACATGACCGTGGCGACCCAGTCCCGCGAGCAACTGCTGTCGGACAACGCCAAGAAGAAGGCGCAGATCTCCGAGCTGCAATCCTTCGTCAGCCGCTTCTCGGCCAACGCCTCGAAAGCCAAGCAGGCCACTTCCCGCGCCAAGGCGATCGACAAGATCCAGCTGGCCGAGGTCAAGCCGTCGAGCCGCGTGAGCCCGTTCATCCGTTTCGAACAGAACAAGAAACTGCACCGCCAGGCGGTCATCGTCGAGCGCATGGCCAAAGGCTTTGACGGCAAACCGCTGTTCAAGGACTTCAGCTTCCAGGTTGAAGCGGGCGAGCGCGTGGCGATCATCGGCCCGAACGGTATCGGCAAGACCACCCTGCTGCGCACCCTGGTCAATGAACTGACGCCGGACGCGGGCAGCATCAAGTGGACCGATGCCGCGGAACTGGGCTACTACGCCCAGGACCACGCCCACGACTTCGAAGACGACGTCACGCTGTTCGACTGGATGGGCCAATGGACTCAAGGCGAGCAAATGATCCGCGGCACACTGGGTCGCATGCTGTTCTCCAACGACGAGATCCAGAAGTCGGTGAAGGTAATCTCCGGTGGCGAGCAAGGTCGCATGCTGTTCGGCAAGCTGATCCTGCAAAAGCCGAACGTCCTGATCATGGACGAACCGACCAACCACTTGGACATGGAATCGATCGAAGCGCTGAACCTGGCGCTGGAGAACTACCCAGGCACGCTGATCTTCGTCAGCCACGACCGTGAGTTCGTATCGTCCCTGGCCACCCGCATCATCGAGTTGAGCGCCAACGGCGTGATCGACTTCAGCGGCACCTATGACGACTACCTGCGCAGCCAGGGCGTGGTGTTTTAAGAACAGCGATCAGCTGTTAGCTACAAGCAGCAAGATAGAGCCCTGTCCACTGTGACGGGGCTTTTTGCGTCTGATTGAGCGCTGTGATTAATAGTTAGGCTGCTTCCTTTTCCCCCAAGCCCTTGCCATGATGCCCTCACCGCCCGCCAGCGAACGAATATCCATGTCCAATGCCGCCCCCTCCTCCCTGTCGATCACCCTGCAGATCGTCTCCATCGTCTTCTACACCTTTATCGCCTTTATCTGCATCGGCCTGCCGATTGCGGTCATCCCTGGCTATGTGCATGAGCAACTGGGTTTCAGCGCGGTGGTGGCCGGGGTGACCATTGGTTCGCAGTACCTGGCCACGCTGCTCAGCCGGCCCATGGCCGGGCGCGTGTCGGATAACGTCGGCACCAAGCGCGCGATCGTGCTGGGGCTGGCGGGCATTCTGGTCAGTGGCGTGCTGACGTTTTTCGCGACTCTGCTGCACAGCGTGCCCGGCTTGAGCCTGGGCATTCTGATCGTCGCACGGCTGCTGCTGGGCGTGGCCCAAGGCTTGATCGGCGTGGGTACCATCAGTTGGTGCATGGGCCAGGTCGGCGCCGAGCACACGGCGCGTTCGATTTCCTGGAACGGTATCGCCTCGTATGGCGCCATCGCCGTGGGTGCGCCACTGGGTGTGGTGATGGTGGCCGACTATGGCTACAACAGCCTGGGGATTGCGCTGACGGTATTGGCCGCGTTGGGCCTGGTGCTGATCCGCAACAAGCCGTCGGTGCCGGTGATACGCGGTGAGCGCCTGCCATTCCGGGCGGTGTTCGGGCGTATCGCCCCGTTTGGCGCCAGCCTGTGCCTGGCGTCAATCGGGTACGGCACCCTCACCACCTTCATCACCCTGTATTACCTCAATCGCGGCTGGGCCGGCGCGGCGTACTGCCTCACGGTATTTGGCGTGTGTTTTATCCTGTCGCGGCTGGTATTCATCTCGGCGATCAGCCGTTTTGGCGGGTTTCGCGCAGCGATTGCCTGCATGGCCATCGAAACCCTGGGCCTGGCGCTGCTCTGGCTGGCGCCCACCACCAGCGTGGCGTTGATCGGCGCCGGGCTGACCGGTTTCGGTTTATCGCTGGTCTACCCGGCCCTGGGCGTGGAAGCGATCAAGCAGGTGCCCAACAGCAGCCGGGGCGCGGGCTTGAGTGCCTATGCGGTGTTCTTCGACCTGGCCCTGGCGATTGCCGGGCCGTTGATGGGCTTTATTGCGCTGAACCTGGGCTATGGCTGGATCTTCTTTTGCGCGGCACTGCTATCGGCCACAGCCTTGGGCCTGACCTTGCTGCTCATGCGCCGCGCCTACTGATCAGCCGTTTGCAGGCCGGCGCGTGAAGGTTCGCTGAGGGTATGCGCAAAAAACCGCCCGGCCTCGAAAATCAGGTCACGGTGAATGCCTTCGCGGTCAACCCCATCGGCATCGGTGCAAATGGCCGGCATCGCCGCCAGTTGATCACTGTCGCACGGGGCCATGAACACGAAGTGCCCAGCCCCGGCCAGCAGTTTGAAATCCGGTGGCTGCGGCAGTTTGCGCGCCAGGGCCGCCGCGTTTTTGTCCACCGCAACCAGTTTGTCGCCGTCACCGCTGTAGAGCAGCACTGGCACATGCACGTCGGCCAGGGTATGGCGACCGAACATCAGGCTCAGGGGCGCCATCAACATCAGTGCATGGATACGCGGGTCCGATTGCGGTTGCAAGTCATCGCGGTCCATCACCAACTCGCCCTTGGTAGTGCAGGCGTCGCGGTCTTCCGGGCGCTCCTGGCAATAGCGACGCAGGCGGTCGAAATCCGGTTTGGCGCCCGCCAGGATCAGTGCGGTTTCGCCACCGGCGGAATAGCCGATAACGCCCACCTGATCGACGTCGACGAAAGGCGACAGCATCGGGTCCGCCAACGTCGCGGTGATGGCTTCGGAAATCTGGATCGGCCGGCCGTACAGATTGCTCAGCGTGCCTAAGCGACTGTGGTCTTTATAGTTGTCGCCGGGATGCAGCACCGCCACCACCACAAAGCCTTTGCGCGCCAGCGACGTGGCCAGGTCATGCAACGCCAGTGGCGTACCGGTGTTGCCATGGGACAGCATCAGCATCGGGAAACGGCCGATGGCGATTTTGGAGTCTTCGGTGGCGGCGACGCGATAGGCGCCCAATTGCGTGGAGCGCTCGGCGTCGGTGGAAGGATAGAACGCGACGGCTTTCATCGGCTGCAAGTCCAGCGGGTCGAGAAAACTCATGCGATGAAAGCCCACACTCCAATGGGGGTGCGGCGCAGGCGCGGCGTGCACTGAAATCAGGCTGCCGAGCAGGGAGAGAACCATAACAGCACAAAGACGCATCATGGGGACGTCCACCTTTGCTGCGTGAGAACCGACATGTCGAATGAAAAGTCCAGGGTATTGAACCCATGCTTGCACAACCTGGGCCACATCAGAAAAGACAGCGTACAAACGAAAAAACTCCGTACTCCGTTCGCGTTCAGACGAGCAGAATACAGAGTTTAGGCGCCCAACCTCAGATTGAAACCGAGTAGAGGCCAAATTTACACAAGTCTTACGCTGCGGCGAACAATTCTTCGTTGATACGTACGTTGGCGTCGCTCATGGCTTTGTTGCGCACTTCATCACCATAGGCCAGGCCTTCGGCGCGCACCACTTCGATGTCGGTGATGCCAAGGAAGCCGAACAGCAGCTTCAAGTAGTCGACGTGAGCAGCGCCGGACGCTTGACCCGCATGCAGGCCGCCGGAGGTGGACACGATGATGACTTTCTTGTTGCCGCACAGGCCTTCCGGGCCGGCTTCGGTGTAGCGGAAGGTCTGGCCGGCGACGGCAATGCGGTCGATCCAGGCTTTGAGTTGCGTCGGGATGGTGAAGTTGTACATCGGCGCACCGACGACGATGGCATCGGCGGCAAGGAACTCGGCCAGCGACGAGGCGCTCAGTTCAGCTTCGTGCTTCTGTGCGGCATCACGCAATTCGGCAGCGGTGCCCAATGCGCCCAGGGTCGCGCCGGAAAAGTGATTGATGGCGTCGCTGGCCAGGTCGCGGTAAGTGACCTCCACACCCGGCTCAGCGGCTTGCCAGGCTTTCACTACGCCAGCGCTGAGCTGACGGGAAGCCGAGTTGTCGCCGAGGATGCTGGAATCGATGTGCAAGAGTTTCATGGTGGATCTCCGAGGTGGGATCGACAAGGGCGATCTGATGGCGTTGATCCTACGCATCAATCCAATAGTCGATAAGCTGCCTGAAATGCGATAGTTTGTCCTACTGACAGGACAATAGGCAGCAGTATGCAAGACCTGAACGATCTCTACTATTTCGCCAAAGTCGTCGAAGCCGGCGGTTTCGCGGCCGCCGGACGGCTGCTGGGCATCCCCAAGTCGCGACTGTCGCGGCGCATCGCCGAGCTGGAAGAACGCCTGGGCGCACGCTTGCTGCAACGCACCACCCGCCAATTGACCCTTACCGCCGTGGGCGAACGCTACCTGCGCCATTGCCAGGCGATGCTGTTGGAAGCCGAGATGGCCGATGAAGCCGTGGCCAGTATGTCCAGTGAGCCGCGTGGGCGTTTGCGGGTCACTTGCCCGGTGGGTTTGGCGCAAAACATGATGCCCGACGTGGTCGCCGGGTTTCTTGCCGCCTACCCCCAGGTGCAACTGGAGATGACCCTGGTCAATCGCCGTGTCGACCTGGTCGCCGAAGGTATCGACGTGGCCCTTCGCGTGCGCGATCTGGGCGACGAAGACCCGTTGCTGGTCACCAAGCGCCTGCGCCCGGCCCAGACCGTGCTGGTTGCCAGCCCCAACTTTTTAAACGGACGACAGGTCGGCACCCTCGACGACCTCAAGCAGCTGCCGATACTTGGCGCACTGGAAGCGGATCGCATGGTGCACCAACGCATTCTCGATCCCCAGGGCAACCCCCAGGACCTGGTGATGGAAGCACGTCTGGGGGTTGATGACTTCAATGTGCGCAAGGCCTGCGCCATCATGGGCCTGGGCTTCACCGTGCTGCCGATGATGTATTGCGAAGAAGAACTGGCCAGTGGCCGTCTGGTGCAACTGCTGCCGCAATGGTCACTGCCGGGCGGCTGGCTGCAGGCGGTGTACCCGCATCGACGTGGCGTGCTGCCGGCCATTCGCGCCTGGATCGATTACCTGGAAGAAGGCTTTAAAAGCTGCGGAGACCGCCTGCTATGAAAATGACCGAAGAACAAGTCGCCACGTTCTGCCTGAGCCTGCCCGGCGCGCGGGAAGACTACAAATGGGGTGGCGTGCGGGTGTTTTCGATCGCCGGCAACAAGATGTTCGCCCTGCAGGGCCTGCGCGGCGACTCGTTGGCGTTCAAGGTCGACAAGGACCTTTTCCTGGGCCACGTGGACCGCCCCGGCATCCACCCCGCGCCGTACCTGGCGCGTGCGCAGTGGATCATCATGAACACGCCCTACCCGCTGGGCGCCGAGGAGTTGCGCGACCTGCTGCGGCGCTCCCACCAACTGGTGGTGAGCAAACTGCCCAAGCGCACGCAGATCGGCTTGCGGCTAGAGGACTGACAACAAGGTGCCGCCCAGAAACAACTGGTCCAGCCAGAACACCTGGTGCAGCAACACAATCACCCAGAACAGCACCTGGTAAGAGACCTTGCGCGTCTTGTGACGAAACACCTGCTGGGCAATCAACGCCCCCGGCCAACCGCCCGCCAGTTCCACGGCGTGGAGGATGTTTTCCGGGGTACGCCAACGCTCGGTCTGGGCTTTGCGCTTGTCGCTCCAGTACAGCAGGAATGCAATGACACTGACCACGCCATAGGCCGCCAGCGGAATCACCGTTTCGCCGCGCCGCCACACCAATACCGACCCCAACAGCGGCGCCGCGCATAACAACGCAAAAATCACCGCTTTCAAGCGCGGGTGCTGGATATTCATGCCTTGGCGGCCGACCAGTCGATCCAGCCGAACTGCCAGGTCGCCAGGATCAACAGGCCGAACCCGATGCGGTACCAGGCAAACGCCGCATAGCTGTGGCTGGCGATGAACTTGAGCAGGCCCTTGACCGCGATCATCGCGAAGATGAACGAGGTGATAAAACCGATGGCGAACACCGGTAGATCGGCCGGCTGGAACAGGTCGCGGTACTTGTAGCCCGAATACACCGCGGCGCCGACCATGGTCGGCATAGCCAGGAAGAACGAGAACTCGGTGGCGGCCTTGCGCGACAGGCCGAACAACAGGCCGCCGATGATGGTGGAACCGGAGCGCGAAGTGCCCGGAATCATCGCCAGGCATTGGGCGAAGCCGATCTTCAGAGCGTCTTTCCAGGTGATGTCGTCAACAGTCTCGGCGTGCACTTCATGCGCGCGGCGCTCGGCCCACAACATGACGATGCCGCCCACCACCAGCGCCGTGGCCACGGTGATCGGGTTGAACAGGTAATGGTGAATCAGGTCGGCGAATATCACCCCCAGCGCCACCGCCGGCAGGAACGCGATCAACAGGTTGACCGTGAAACGCTGGGCGTTGCGCTGGGTCGGCAAGCCGGTGACCACGTCCAGGATCTTGCGCCGGAACTCCCAGACCACCGCCAGGATGGCGCCGAGCTGGATGATGATGTTGAACGCCATCGCGCGCTCGCCGCCGAAGTCGAGCAAATCGGCAACGATGATCTGGTGCCCGGTGCTGGAAATCGGCAGGAACTCCGTAAGCCCCTCGACTACCCCAAGAATCAATGCCTGAATGGCGGTCCAAAAATCCATGCTTCCCCCAAAGGTCATGCCCAGTGGCATGCCTTGTTGATCTTTTAATTGGTTCACTGACGACGCGTGCGTTTTATGGCCCGGCGTTGATGATGATCAACGCCGGCCTGCAAAATTTCGTGAAAAATCAGGCAGTACTCAGGTTTTACGATTTCAGGCCGAAAGCCTATCAGACAAGGCGTAAAAGTCGATGCGACGCCCACAATTATAAAAAGCCCGGAGTGACAGGACGATGAACAGTTTGCGCAATATGTCGATCAGCCGCCGCCTTTGGCTGATCCTGATAGTCGCCGTGCTCATGCTGATGGCCCTGGGTCTGCTGATGCTCAAGCAGATTCATGACGACCTTTACCAGGCCAAAAGACAACAGACCCAACACGTGGTGCAGACCGCCAGCGGCATCCTGACGTTTTATCACAGCCTCGAAACCACCGGCGTGATGACCCGTGACGCCGCGCAAAAACAAGCCCTGAGCGCGGTGCGCGGGCTGCGGTACGACCATGACGATTATTTCTGGATCAACGACCTCACGCCCGTGATGATCATGCACCCGACCAATCCCAAGCTCGATGGCCAGAACCTTTCGGCGATCCGCGATCCGGACGGGTTTGCGATCTTCAACGAGTTCGCCAGCCTGGCCAAGGCCAAGGGCGCCGGCGTCGTCAACTACCGTTGGCCCAAGCCGGGTGCCGAAGCACCAGTGGCCAAGACCTCCTATATCCAACTGTTTGAACCCTGGGGCTGGATCATCGGCTCCGGCGTGTACGTCGACGATGTACAGGCCGAGTTCAGCGCCCAGGTATGGAAAGCGTCGTTCATCCTGCTGGGCATTGCGCTGGTGATGGGTTTGCTGGTGGCCCTGATTGCCCGCAGCATCGTGCAACCGCTGCAGGCGGCGGTAAATGCCATGGGCAATATCGCCAGCGGCGAAAGCGACCTGACCCGCAGTCTCGAAACCCACGGACGCGACGAAGTGACCCAGTTGTCCCAGCACTTCAACAGCTTCACTGCCAAGCTGCGCCAGGTGGTCGGCCAGTTGCAGGCCTGCGCCAACGCCCTGGGCGAGTCCTCCACGGAGCTGGGCAACAACGCCAGCCAGGCCCATGAGCGCAGCCAGCAACAGTCGCAGCAGATGGAGTTGGTGGCCACCGCGATCAACGAAGTCACCTACGGCGTGCAGGACGTGGCCAAGAACGCCGAGCACGCCGCCAGCGAAATGCGCGAAGCCGAAGCACAGGCCCAGCAAGGCCAGGTCAATATCGACGGCAGCCTGCAGCAGATCGACCAGTTGTCCAACACCATCAGCCAGGCCGTGGAAGTGATCCGCACCCTGTCCAGCGAAAGCACGCAGATCGGAGGCGTGCTGGAAGTGATCCGCTCCATCGCCGACCAGACCAACCTGTTGGCGCTCAACGCCGCGATCGAAGCCGCGCGTGCCGGCGAGCAAGGTCGCGGGTTTGCCGTGGTCGCCGACGAAGTGCGGCTGCTGGCCCAGCGCACGCAAAAATCCACCGCCGAAATCCAGCTGATGATCGAGCGCCTGCAGGGCCACTCGGAAGCGGCGGTCAAGGTGATCAGCGACAGCCACAGCGCTTCGCAGCTGACCATCGAACAAGCCGGCCAGGCGGGTGCGAGCCTGACGGCCATCGGCCAGGCCCTGCGCAACCTCAACGGCCTGAACGCGTCGATTGCCAGCGCCACCCTGCAGCAAGCCCATGTGGTGGAAGATATCAATCAGAACGTTACCGAGGCGGCGGGGTTGTCCCACAGCACGGCGATAGCGGCGGAACAGTCGAGCCTGGCCAGTGCGCAGCTGCGCGGCTTGAGTGAACAGCTCGACGGGTTGCTGCGCCAATTCAAGGTCTGATGCGGCTCCACATGTGGGAGGGGCTTGCCCCCGGTATAGGTAATCCGTAGCTGCCGAGCCTTGGCGAGGCTCGGCAGCTACGCAAAGCTTTCGGGCGCAAGTCGAATCATCGCACTGCCCCTTCCACATTTGCCCTCCAGCGTTTTGAAGATTGCTGACCTCTGGTTACAATCACCGCCCTCTCCCACTCTCCCAAGGATCCACCATGTCCGGGCTTGAACTGTTCGCCGCCGCCCTGGGGGTGATCGCTGTCTGGCTGACGGTCAAGCAAAACCCCTGGTGCTGGCCCATCGGCCTGGTGATGGTGCTGCTGTACACCTGGGTGTTCTACGACGTGAAACTCTATTCCAACGTGCTCCTGCAGGTGGTCTATGCCGCCTTGCAAGTCTACGGCTGGTGGCAGTGGACCCGCGCCGGCGAGGTCAGGCAAGAGCGCCAGGTCACGCGCCTGGGTTGGCCCGCGATCATGGTCAGCCTGGCCGTCGGCGCCGTGGGCAGCTTGTTGCTCGGCGCGGCCATGGCCCACTGGACCGACGCTGCACAACCGTGGCTCGACGCCGCGCTCACCGGTTTCAGCCTGGTGGCGCAAATGTGGATGGCGCAGAAGCGCCTGCAGTGCTGGCCGCTGTGGATTGCGGTGGACGTGATCTTTGTCGGGCTGTTCCTCTATAAGGGCCTCTACCTCATCGCCGCGCTTTATGCACTGTTCACCGTGATCGCCGTGCAAGGCTGGCGCGAATGGCGCGCCGACCCGGCGTTGCGCACATGAAGGTGGTGGTACTGGCGGGCCCCGAATCCAGCGGCAAAAGCTGGCTCGCCGCTGAGTTGCACGCGCACTTCGGTGGCTTGATGGTCGGCGAATACGTGCGTTATTTCATCGACCATCATCAGCGCGACACCTGCCTGGCGGACATTCCTGACATCGCCCTCGGCCAACTGGCCTGGGAAGACGCCGCGCGTGCAACGCAACCCAGGCTGCTGATCCTCGACACCCACCTGCTCACCAACAAACTCTGGAGCCAGACCCTGTTCGGCGACTACCCGGCATGGCTGGACGATGAGCTGCTGGCGCGCCACTACGACCTGCACCTGCTGCTCTCGCCCGAAGACGTCGAATGGACCGCCGACGGTCAACGCTGTCAGCCGGAGCTGGCAGACCGTCGCGCGTTTTTCCAGGGCAGCCTGGACTGGATGCAGCAGCATCACCAGCCGGTGGTGGTGATTCGCGGAGATTGGGCAGCGCGCCGCAGCCAAGCGTTCGCGGCAGTGGAGCAGTTGCTGGTCGCGCCTTCACACGCCTGACAGCCCTGGCCTTAACGTTTTTTACGCGTAGCCAGTTGAATCCAGGTCGGCGCATGATCACTGGCATGCGGTTCGTTACGCACCCAGGCGTCCACACCGGCATCTTTCAAATAAGGCGTGAGTGCCGGGTTGAGCAACAGGTGGTCGATGCGCAGGCCAGAGTTTTTCTGCCAGTGCTGACGAAAATAGTCCCAGAACGTATACACGCGCTCATCCGGATACAGATGCCGCAGCGCATCGGTCCAGCCCTGGGCCAGCAGCCGCTGATAACAGGCGCGGCTCTCGGGTTGCAGCAGGGCATCCTTGAGCCAGGAGCGCGGGTTATAGATGTCCAGGTCAGTAGGCACCACATTGAAATCCCCCGCCAGGAGCACGGAATGCTCACTGGCCTGCAGCGCGCCGGCGTAGTCGATCAACCGCTCGAACCAGGCCAGCTTGTAGTCGAATTTCGGCCCAGGTTGCGGGTTGCCGTTGGGCAAATACAGGCAGCCGACCAATACGCCGTGCACGGCCGCTTCGATATAGCGGCTTTGGTTGTCGCTGTCATCACCGGGCAAACCTCGCCGGCTCTCCAGCGGCTGGGCATCCCGCGCCAGGATCGCCACACCGTTCCACGACGCCTGGCCCAGGCAAATCGCACCGTAACCGGCAGCTTCGAAGTCGGCGTAGGGGAACAGGCTTTGCGGCAGCTTGAGTTCTTGCAGGCACACGATATCGGGCTGCTCACGCGCCAGCCACTGCAGCACGTTGGGCAGTCGGGCACGCAGACCGTTGAGATTGAAGGTGGCGATTTTCAGCGCTTTCATGGGGTGGGATCCTTCCAGGGCTCTTTGGGTAGAGCCTGGAAGGCGCACAGATGTTCCATCCACGCATGCCCTGTGGAATCGCGGCGCTCAGGGCCGGCGCGAGTGTTGGCGCAGCAACAGTCGCCGGACAGCTTGTGCTGAATCCACACAGCCCCGCGCCGCAAATACGATCATATCCATTTGAAATAAAACAAGTTATTCCTCTGGCATGGTGCGTGCAATCACCTTCATATAACCCTGAAGGATGCCCCCATGCCCCACACCCTGCCCCAGGCGCTGTTGCGCCAAGCCCAGACCCGCGGTTCAGCGGTTGCCTTGCGCTACAAGCGTCTGGGCATCTGGCAGGTGCGCACCTGGAGCGAACTGGCTGCCGATGTCGGTGGGCTCGCCGCTGCTCTGCACCAGCGCGGTTTCAGTGGCAGCGATGACCTGCTGATCATCAGCCAGGCGCGCCCCGAAGCCTTGCTGCTGGCATTGGCCGCGCAGTGGCTGGGCGGCAGCGTCACGTTGCTGGACCCGGAGCGCGACAACCGCACGCTGCTGGCCAAATTGCGACCGGCTTTTGTGCTGGCGGAAGATGTGCACGCGGTGCAGCAAATTGGTGAACACGGCGTGCGGGTGTACCTCGACGGACGCGGACTGAATCGCCTGCACACCGCTGGTTTGATCGCCTATGCCGACTTGACCACCAACGCTCCCGTCCCCGCCTGCGCCACGCAAACCAGCGCCCTCGCCTTTGTGTATCACACAGACACCACCGCTCAATTAAGCCATGCCCAATTGCTGGCCGGCGCCCGCACCCTGATCACCCGTGAACACTTGACCTGCGACGAAGAAGCGCTCGCCGCCAGGGTATTCGCCGCCAGCGGCCAGGCGCGCTACCTGCTCGCGCCCTGGCTGCACGCCGGCTTTCGCCTGAATTTCCCGGAAGCCCTGGCCACCCGCGACACCGACCGCCGCGAGCTGGGCCCGACCCTGGTGCTGGGCACCCGCGAATCCTACGGGCGCCTGGAACAGTGGGTGGCTGAACGTCTGCCGCTACCGGGGACGTTCAGCCATCGCCTGTACCGCTGGGCCATGCAGCCCACGTCCTCGCCCGTTCGACGCTGGCTGGGCCACTGGCTGGTGCGTCGTCCGTTGCTCGATGTACTGGGCATGAGCCGCCTGCGCGTGCCGTTGCTGGTGGGGCCGCCACTGAGCGCGCAGAGCGCGGCATTCTTCGGCGCGCTGGGCGTTGATCCCAGACATTGGCACGAGCCTTCGCCGCGCCACGAACCCACCGACCACTTACTGTCCCAGACTGTCTGACGAGCCCTCCATGCGCGCACCCACTGAATCGGTATTACTGCGGCTCGATGACATCTCCCTGTCGTTCAAGGGCATCAAGGCCATCACCTCCATCAGCTTCGACGTCAGGGCCGGCGACATCTGCGGGCTGATCGGCCCCAACGGCGCCGGTAAAAGCTCGCTGCTCAATGTGATCAACGGCGTCTACCACCCCCAGAGCGGCAGCATCCGCTATGCCGGCCAGACCCGTCGACGCATGCGTGCGCACCAGGCCGCCGAGGGCGGTATCGCGCGCACCTTCCAGAACATCGCGCTGTTCAAGGGTATGAGCGTGCTCGACAACGTGCTCACCGGACGCAACCTCAAGCGCCGCAGCACCTGGGTCGAACAGATGCTGCGCCTGGGCCGCGCCCCGCGCGAGGACGACGCCCACCGCCTGCACGCGGAAAAGGTCATCGCCTTTTTGCAGATCCATCCCTGGCGCCACGTACTGGTGGGCACCCTGCCCTACGGCCTGCAAAAGCGGGTCGAACTGGCCCGCGCCCTGGCCTGCGAACCGACCCTGTTGCTGCTGGATGAACCCATGGCCGGCATGAACGCCCAGGAAAAGGCGCACATGAGCCAATTCATCCGCGATATCAACCACGAGTTCGGTACCACCGTGGTGTTGATCGAACACGACATCGGCGTGGTGATGGGCTTGTGCGATCACGTGGTGGTGCTCGACTACGGTCGCAAGATCGGCGACGGCACGCCTGAGCAGGTCCGTGCCAACCCGGATGTCATTGCCGCTTACCTGGGTACCTGAACATGGAATTTTTCTTCGAAGTGCTGATCGGCGGCCTGTTGGCGGGCGTGATGTACGCCCTGGTGGCGATTGGTTTTGTGCTGATCTACAAGGCCTCCGGCGTGTTCAATTTTGCCCAGGGCGCCATGGTGCTGTTCGCCGCGCTGACCTTCGTCAGCCTGCTTGAGCGCGGCTTTCCGTTTGCCTGGGCATTCCTGGCCACGCTGGCAAGCCTGGTGGTGCTGGCGCTGCTGATCGAGAAAGTGGTGCTGCGGCCGCTGGTCAATCGCCCGCCGATCATCCTGTTCATGGCCACCCTGGGCCTGTCGTACCTGATCGAAGGGCTGGCGCAGTTTCTGTGGGGCGCCCAGGTGCACGGGTTGGACCTGGGCATCGCCGATGAGCCGCTGGAAATCCGCGGCATGCTGCTCTCGCAATTCGACCTGTTTGCCGCCGGCACCGCCGCCCTGCTGGTGCTGGCCCTGTCCCTGCTGTTCAACAAGACCCGCATCGGCCTGTCGTTGCGCGCGGTGGCCGATGACCCAATGGCGTCGATGGCGGTGGGCATTCGCCTGCCGCGCATCTGGGCACTGGTGTGGGCGGTGGCCGGGTTTGTCGGGCTGGTGGCGGGTTTGCTCTGGGGCGCGCGCCTGGGCGTGCAGTTCTCGCTGTCGCTGGTGGTGCTCAAGGCGTTGCCGGTGCTGATCATCGGCGGATTCTCGTCCATTGGCGGTGCGATTGTCGGCGGTTTGGTCATCGGCGCAGCGGAGAAAATCGCCGAGATCTACCTCGGGCCGATCATCGGCAGCGGTATTGAAAACTGGGTGCCTTACGTCCTGGCCCTGCTGTTTTTGCTGGTACGACCGGCCGGGTTGTTCGGCGAGCGTGCAATCGAACGGGTTTGATGGTTTTTGAGGAACTGCCTGCATGCTGTATCAAGAAGTCGGTCAAATCAGCACCTCCTACGCGGCCGAGCGCCGCACCTTTCGCCTGCGCCAGGACCGTATCGGGCTATGGCTGCTGCTGGGCTTTGCGTTTGTGGCGATGCCCTGGCTGGGCAATGACTATTGGTTCAGCGCGATTCTGGTGCCGCTGCTGGTGCTGTCCCTGGCCGGACTGGGCCTGAACCTGCTGACCGGCTACGCGGGCCAACTCTCGTTGGGCTCGGCGGCGTTCATGGCGGTGGGTGCGTTCGCCGCCTACAACCTGCAACTGCGCGTGCCGGGGTTGCCGCTGCTGTTGAGCTTTGCCCTGGGCGGCGTGATCGCCGCGCTGGTGGCGGTGTTCTTTGGCTTGCCGAGCCTGCGGATCAAAGGGTTCTATTTGCTGGTGGCAACCCTGGCCGCGCAGTTCGTGGTGGAGTGGGTGCTCACCCGCTTCAGCTGGTTTACCAACGACAACGCCTCGGGGGTGATCACTTCACCGCCGCTGTTGATTGCCGGGCTGGATTTCAGCTCGCCGCGCGGCCGTTATGTGCTGACGCTGGCCGTGGTGGTCGCGCTGTTCTGGCTCGGCAAAAACCTGGTGCGCAGCGAGCTGGGCCGCAACTGGATGGCGGTGCGCGACATGGACACTGCCGCGGCCGTGATCGGCATTCGCCTGCTCAAAGCCAAGCTGCTCGCGTTCGCCATCAGTGGCTTCTACCTGGGCGTCGCCGGTTCGCTGTGGGCCTTCACCTACCTGGGCACCGTGGAGCCCCACGGCTTTGACCTGAGCCGCTCATTCCAAGTGTTGTTCATCATCATTATCGGCGGCCTGGGCAGTGTGCTCGGCAACGTGCTGGGCGCGGCGTTCATCGTGTTGTTCCCAATCCTGCTGGGCAACCTCTTCGCGTTGTTGCCCGCCGGTTTGATGGACGCGGGCCAGCTGGAAAACATCCAGAAGATGCTGTTCGGCGCGCTGATCATCACCTTCCTGATCAAGGAACCGGAAGGGCTGGCCCGCCTGTGGCAGCGCTTTCGTCAACGGGCCAGGGTCTGGCCGCTGCGTTACTGAACTCATACCCCCTATCGCTCCCGAGGAATCGCCTTCATGACACACCGCTTATCGCTGCGCCGCCTGGCATTGGGCCTGGCCGTGATCACCGCCACCCTCGCAGGTACCGCCCAGGCTGCCAACGAACAGTACTTTCCGCTGCAAAGCTACCGGGTCGGGCCCTACGCCGCCGGCGGCACGGGCTTCTTCGGCGGGTTTATCGATTACCTGCAATACGTCAACGCCAAGGGCGGCGTGAATGGGGTCAAGTTGACCTGGAGCGAATGCGAGACCGAGTACGTGGTGGAAAAAGGCGTCGAATGCTACGAACGCCTCAAAGGTGGGCTCAATGGCGCACCGGCGGCGGCCACCAACCCATTGTCGGTGGGCATCGCCTACGCCACGCTGGACCGCTCGACGGCCGACAAACTGCCGCTGATCACCATCAACCACGGCCGTACCGATTCCACCGACGGCAGTGTGTTCCCCTACGTGTTTCCGCTGCAATTGAACCCGTATTCGGAAGTCTCGGCGATCATCAATTACATCGGCCAGCGCGAAGGCGGTGCCGACAAGCTCAAGGGCAAGAAAATCGCCGTGCTCTATCACGGTTCGCCCTACGGCAAGGAAACCAACGGCGTACTGGAAACCCTGGCGAAAAACGCGGGCTTTGAGCTGACGTTGCTCGAAGTGCCGCACCCCGGCAACGAACAACAATCGCAATGGTTGAACATCCGCCGCCTCAAACCGGACTGGGTGATCCTGCGCGGCTGGGGCGTGATGAACCCGGTGGCGCTCAAATCGGCGCAGAAAGTCGGCTACCCCGCCGATCACATCATCGGCAATATCTGGAGCAACTCGGAAGAAGACGTGGTGCCGGCCGGCAACGCGGCGAAGGGTTTTATCTCGATCACCACGCACCCATCGGGCACCGACTTCCCGGTGCTGCAAGGCATCAAGCAAAGCGTGGTGGACGCCGGCAAAGGCAACCTGGCCGATCCGAAGCGCTTCGGTACGGTGTACTACAACCTCGGCGTGGTGAACGGCATTCTCAACGTCGAAGCCGTGCGCCTGGCGCAGGAAAAATACGGTGCCAAGCCCTTGACCGGCGAGCAGGTTCGCTGGGGCTTCGAACACCTCAACCTGGACGACGCACGCCTGCAAGCCCTGGGCGCCAAAGGCCTGGTGCAACCGCTGAAACTCTCCTGCGCCGACCACGAAGGCGGCGGCGCGGTACGCTTCCAGCAGTGGGATGGGCAACGCTGGAACCTGATCAGCGACTGGGTGCAGGCCGACCGCGCCTTGCTGCGGCCGATCATCGAGGCATCGGCGGCGCAGTATGCGAAAGAGAAAGGCATTGCGCCGAGGGATTGCAGCAAAGAGCAATGAGGTTTAAATGCGCTTCAAATGTGGGAGCAAGTCGAACCGTCGCACCGCCCCTCCCACATTTGGGCCGCATTGCCTCAGTTGACTCCGAGCTCCACCACCCCCTCGTTCAACCGCACCGGCCACACCCGCAAGCGCTGGTTCGGCGCCTCCAGGCACTGGCCGTCCTGTAGCCGGTAGTGCTGTTTGTAGATCGGCGCAGCCACTACCAGATCCCCCTTGATACTGCCCACCAGGCCACGTCCGATCACGTTCGCGCCGGATTCCGGGTCGTGGTTGTCGATGGCGTACAGCGTCTGGTCCTGCATATCGGGCAGGTAGAACAGCGCCACCTGCGCGCCGTCGAGCCACACCACCACGCCGGAGTTACTCACCAGGTCGGTCTCGTTGCACACGCTTTTCCAGGTGGCCAGGTGTCGCTGAGTATTGGGCTGGCTCATCAGGCAATCTCCTCGATGACGGGAATCAGGTTGAGTTCGGCGGCCATGATCGGCCGGCGCTGGCCGCGCTCCTGGACAAAGTGGATGTCCGGGTCGGGGCGCTTGTCGTTGACGAAGGTGCGGAAACGCTTGAGTTTTTCCGGGTCCTTGAGGGCGTTGGCCCATTCGCACTCGTAGCGATCCACCACCTGCTGCATCTGCGCTTCCAGCTCGGCACCCAGGCCCAGGCTGTCGTGCAGGATCACGTCCTTGAGGAAATCCAGGCCGCCTTCCAGGCTTTCGCGCCACACCGAGGTGCGTTGCAGCTTGTCGGCGGTGCGGATGTAGAACATCAGAAAGCGGTCGATGTACTGGATCAGCGTGGCGTCGTCGAGGTCAGTGGCAAACAGTTCGGCATGGCGTGGGCGCATGCCGCCGTTGCCGGCGATGTAGAGGTTCCAGCCCTTCTCGGTGGCGATCACGCCGACATCCTTGCTCTGCGCTTCGGCGCACTCACGGGTGCAGCCGGACACCGCGAACTTGAGCTTGTGCGGCGAACGCAGGCCCTTGTAGCGGTCCTCGATCAGCAGCGCCATTTTCACGCTGTCCTGCACGCCGTAGCGACACCAGGTGCTGCCCACGCAAGACTTCACCGTACGCGTGGATTTGCCGTAGGCATGCCCGGTTTCGAAGCCGGCGGCGATCAGCTCGGCCCAGATGTCCGGTAGCTCATGCAGTTGCGCGCCAAACAGGTCGATGCGCTGGCCGCCGGTGATCTTGGTGTAAAGGTCGTATTTCTTCGCCACTTCACCGATCACGATCAGCTTGTCGGCAGTGATCTCGCCGCCCGGAATGCGCGGTACCACCGAGTAGGTGCCGTTCTTTTGCATATTGGCCATGAAGGTGTCGTTGGTGTCCTGCAACGGCACCAACGAGGTGTCCATGATCGGCTGGTTCCAGCACGACGCCAGGATCGAGCCCACCGCCGGTTTGCATACATCACAGCCAATATGGCCACGACCGTGCTTGGCCAACAGTTCCTCGAAGGTGAGGATCCCTTCCACGCGTACCAGGGCGTACAACTCCTGACGGGTATAGGCGAAGTGTTCGCACAGGCTCTTGTCGACGCTGACGCCACGGGCAATCAGCTCATGCTCGAAGACTTGCTTGAGCAAGCCGGCGCAGCCCCCGCAACCGGTGCAGGCCTTGGTCTGCGACTTGAGCAGGCCGAGGTCGCTGCAGCCGGCATCGATGGCCGAGCAGATCGCGCCCTTGTTGACGTTGTGGCACGAGCAGACGGTGGCCGATTCCGGCAACGCGCCAGGGCCCAGCGTCGGCGCGCCGGCGGACGACGGCAGGATCAGGCTGGCCGGTTCGGCCGGCAACGCGATAGCGTTCTGCATATATTGCAGCAAGGTGTCGTAGTAGCTGTTATCGCCGACCAGCACCGCGCCGATCACGTGCTTGCCGCTGGCGTCCACCACCAGCCGGCGGTAACTGGCGCTGGCCTCGTCGATGAACTGATAGCTGCGCGCGCCCGGCGTGTGGGCATGGGCGTCGCCGATGGAGCCTACGTCGACGCCGAGCAGTTTGAGTTTGGTCGACATATCGGCACCGACAAAGGGCTCGGCGGCCTGCCCGCACAACAGCGCGGCGACGCCTCGGGCCATCTGGTAGCCCGGCGCGACCAGGCCGAACAGGCTGCCGTTCCACGAGGCGCACTCGCCAATCGCATAAATATGCGGGTCACAGCTCAAACATTCGTCGTTGATCGCCACGCCGCCGCGCGGGCCGATCTCCAGGCCGGCCTGGCGCGCCAGGGCATCCTGGGCGCGGATACCGGCGGAGAATACGATCAGATCGGTTTCAATGAATTCGTCATTGGCAAAGTTCATGCGGTAGCGGTACTGCTCGCCCGCGCTGATCGACTGGGTGGCGCGGGACAGGTGCACACCGACGCCCAAACGCTCGATCTGGGCCTTGAGCGCCAAGCCGCCAAAATCATCCAATTGCACCGGCATCAGGCGCGGCGCGAATTCAACCACGTGGGCTTCCAGGCCGAGGCTTTTGAGGGCATTGGCCGCTTCCAGGCCGAGCAGGCCACCGCCGACCACCACGCCACGCCGGGCATTGGCCGCCGCGGCGCGAATGGCATCAAGGTCTTGCAGGGTGCGATACACCAGGCGCGAATCGCCTTCGGCGCCTTCAATCGGCGGCACGAACGGATAAGAGCCGGTCGCCAGTACCAAGGTGTCGTATGCCACGCAGCCTTGGGCGGTGATCACCTCGAGGCGCGCGCGGTCGATTTCCAGTACTGGCACGCCCAAGTGCAAGGTGATGCCCGGCGTCTGGTACAACGACGCCTCGGACAGCGCCAGCGACTCGGCATCGCGGCCGGTGAAGTACTCGGACAAATGCACACGGTCGTAGGCACGCATCGGCTCTTCGCTGAACACATGCAGATGGTAGTGCTCCAGCGCACCGCGTTCGATCAGTTGCTCCACACAGTGGTGGCCGACCATGCCATTGCCGACGACGACCAGGGTTTTCAGCTCTTTCAGATTGGCGTTCTTGGAATTCATATCAGCACCCGACAACACTCATCACGGTTAAAAAAAGCAAAAAAAAACGCCTGAAACCTTGCGGTTCCAGGCGTCTTTGCCTGTTCTTTGGCGGGATCGGTTCGGACGACATCGCCGGATCCATCGCTTTATGCCCATGACCTGTATGGCCTGTCGATCGTCGTTGACCGAGTGGGGTTGAGGGTGAGCTTGCAGGCTCTGTGCCAATTGGCCACGGAGCCGCATGCACGGCCACTAAAGCTGCCTACCCCTGCCAGATCCCCTTTGATTGCGCCTCCCGCTGGTGCACCTCGCCTCATAAAAGTGCGTTTCTGTGGCGAGGGAGCTTGCTCCCGCTGGGCTGCGAAGCGGCCCTTGAAGCGGGCTCCAGCTGCGCTGTCGGACGGGAGCAAGCGCCCTCGCCACGGTGCGTTATCCAATTGAAATGAGAAGCTGGCGCGTGACTTGCTAGGAACACGTCAAGAGCAATCAACGCTGATTGCCCACACACGACAAAGGCGCCGTGCAGCCCCCGTTTCCAAACGGAGGGTTGCAGGGCGCTTTTTTGTTGTCGGGCAGAAAAAGTATCGAGGGTGACGGATGGCAAACCAGAACGTACGCAGCGTGTGTCCTTATTGTGGGGTGGGCTGCGGCATCGTCATGCAGGTCGAACACAATAAAGTGGTCAAGGTGATCGGCGACAAGGCCCACCCCACCAACGCCGGTCGCCTGTGCACCAAGGGCACCACTTGCGGGCAGGCCATCGCCGATTCAGGGCGCATGGAAAATGCCTACCTGCGTGAGCAGCGTGACCACGACCCGGTACGCCTGGCCATGGACACGGCCATCAGCGAAACCGCCGGCCGCCTGCGCGGCATCCTCGACACCCATGGTCCCAATGCGCTGGCGTTCTACGTGTCCGGGCAGATGTCGCTGGAGGCGCAATACCTGATCAACAAGTTGGCCAAGGGCTTCGTGCGCACCCGCCATATCGAATCCAACTCGCGCCTGTGCATGGCCAGCGCCGGCAGCGGCTACAAACTGTCGCTGGGCGCCGACGGGCCGCCCGGCTCCTACGATGACTTCGAGCGCGCCGACCTGTTCTTTGTGATCGGCGCGAATATGGCCGACTGTCACCCGATCCTGTTCCTGCGCATGATGGACCGGGTCAAGGCCGGGGCGAAGCTGATCGTGGTCGACCCACGGCGCAGCGCCACCGCCGATAAGGCCGACCTGTATCTGCCGATCAAACCGGGCACCGACCTCGCCTTGCTCAACGGCCTGCTGCACCTGCTGGTGAAAAACGGCCACACCGACCCGGCCTTTATTGCTGCGTTCACCCAGGGCTGGGAGGCCATGCCCGGTTTCCTTGACGACTACCCGCCGCACACCGTCGCCGAAATCACCGGCCTGGCCGAAGCGGATATTCGTCAAGCCGCCGACTGGATCGGCGCGGCCGACGAGTGGATGAGTTGCTGGACCATGGGGCTGAACCAGAGCACCCACGGCACCTGGAACACCAACGCCCTGTGCAACCTGCACCTGGCCACCGGCGCGATCTGCCGCCCCGGCAGCGGGCCGTTTTCCCTCACCGGCCAACCCAACGCCATGGGCGGCCGCGAGATGGGCTATATGGGGCCTGGCCTGCCGGGGCAACGCTCGATGCTGGTGGAAGCCGATCGCGCCTTTATCGAGGACCTGTGGCAGATCCCCCCTGAGAGCCTGCCGCGCGAGGCCGGCGGCGGCACCGTGGCGATGTTCGAAGAAATGGCTGCCGGGCAGATCAAGGCCTGCTGGATCATCTGCACCAACCCGGTGGCCAGCGTGCCGAACCGGCAGACCGTGATCGACGGCTTGCGCAGCGCCGAACTGGTGATCACTCAGGATGCGTTCCTCGACACCGAGACCAACCGCTACGCCGACATCCTGCTGCCCGGCGCGCTGTGGGCCGAGGCCGAAGGGGTGATGATCAACTCCGAACGCAACCTGACCCTGATGCAAAAAGCCGTCGAGGCGCCGGGCGACACCTTGCCCGACTGGCAGATCATCGCCAGGGTCGCGTGTGCAATGGGCTTTGCCGACGCCTTCACCTACGCCTGCGCCAGCGAGGTGTTTGAAGAGATCAAACGCGCCTGGAACCCCAAGACCGGCTACGACATTCGCGGCGCCAGTTACTCGCGTCTGCGTGAACAACCGCTGCAATGGCCCCTCGCCGCCGCCGATGCGCCGGCTCGCAACCCGATCCGCTACGTGCACAACGGCGCGATCACCTTCGCCACCGACAGCGGCAAAGGTCAGTTCTTCGCCCGCCCGCATATGCCGCCGGCGGAAATGCCCGATGACACCTTCCCCTTCGTGCTCAACACCGGCCGCGTGCAGCACCAGTGGCACACCCTGACCAAGACCGGCAAGGTCGCCACCTTGAACAAGCTCAACCCCGGCCCGTTCGTGGAAATTCACCCGGAGGATGCGGCACGCCTGGGCATCAAGGCCAAGGATTCGATAGAGGTGCGCTCCCTGCGTGGCCGCGCGGTGCTGCCCGCGGTGATCACCGACCGCGTACGCCCCGGCAGCTGTTTTGCGCCCTTTCACTGGAACGATGTGTTTGGCGAACACCTGGCGATCAACGCCGTGACCCACGACGCCGTCGACCCGATTTCGCTGCAGCCCGAATTCAAGTGCTGCGCGGTTGCCCTGGCGCGGGTCGAGCTGATCGACCACCAGTTCCTCGACCAACCGGGCACCACCCATCCTGACCTTGCAGGGAACCTCGCCATGTCGCGCCTGGACGCCTTCGCCGAACTCGCCGGTATCCGCAATGTACCGGCGCCGCTCCTGAGTGAGAGCGAGCGCACCTACCTCGCCGGGTTCCTCAGCGGCCTGCAATCGAGTGTCGGCCGCCAGGTCGAAGGGGTGCCGGTGATGCCGGCGAGCGCACCGTTGGCCCAGGCGTCGCGCGTGTGGCTGGACGGCTTGCTCGGGGGGCTATTCAGTCGCACGCAAACCACCCCGGCGCCCTCCCCCGATGTCACCTTGTTGTGGGCCTCGCAAACCGGTAACGCCGAAGCGCTGGCCGAACGGTTTGCCAAACGCCTGCGGGAGGCCGGTATCAGCGTGGAGCTGAGCGCGATGGCGGACTTCCCGGCCAGCAAGTTGGCCAGCACGCAGAACCTGGCGCTGATCAGCAGCACCTTCGGCGACGGCGACGCGCCGGACAATGGCGAAGCGTTCTGGCACAGCCTCAGCACCGTCGAGACACGCCTGGAGTCCCTGCGCTTTGCGGTGCTGGCCCTGGGCGATCCTAATTACGACCAGTTCTGCAAACACGGCAAGCGCCTCGACCAGCGGCTGCTGGAACTGGGCGCCACGCGCCTGTTGGAGCGGGTGGACTGCGACACCGAATTCGAAGAGCGCGCCGATGCCTGGCTGATGCGCTTGCAGCAAACCCTGCACCCGACCAAGTCCATCATCCAAGCCACACCTGCCGGCAAAACCAAGCTGCATGGCTCACGGCTGCTGCTCAACCGGCACCTGAACCCCCACAGCCCACATAAGGAAACCCGCCAGTTCGCCCTCGATCTCGCGGACTCCGGGCTGACCTATGAAGCCGGTGATGCCCTGGGTGTGCGGCCGCGCAACTGCCCGGAATTGGTCAGCGAATTGCTTGACCTGACGCGCCTTGACGCCAACACCACGGTGAGCATCGACACCTTCGGCGACGTGCCGCTGCAACAGGCCCTGACCCAGCATTTCGAAATCGCCCGGCCCAGCAGCGAAACCCTCGCCTTTATCGCCGAGCGCAGCGCCAACCCAGGCCTTGAGCAGTTACTGCGGCCCGAGCACAAGAGCGAACTGAACGACTGGCTGTGGGGCCGGCAACTGGTGGATGTGCTGCAGCACTACCCCATCGACTGTTCGGCGGACGAGTTGCTCGGCACCCTCAGGCGCCTGCAACCGCGCTTGTATTCGATCGCCTCCAGTGCCAAGGCGCACCCTCGGGAAGTCCACCTCACCGTGGCGGCGGTGCGTTATGGCAAGCGCAAGGGCGTGTCCTCGACCTTCCTCGCCGACCGTGTCGGTGACGGCGAGGTGCCGGTGTTCGTGCAGCCGTCCAAACACTTCCGTACACCCCGCGACGGCGATGTGCCCATGATCATGATCGGCCCCGGAACCGGTGTGGCGCCGTTCCGCGCGTTTTTGCAGGAGCGCCGCGCCCTGGGGCATCAGGGGCGCAACTGGTTGTTCTTTGGCGAACAGCACGCCGCCAGCGACTTCTACTATCAGGACGAACTGCAAGGCATGCAGCGCGACGGTTTGCTCACCCATTTGAGCCTGGCGTTTTCCCGTGACCAGGCACAAAAAATCTACGTGCAGGACCGCATCCGCGAACAGGGCGCCGAGCTGTGGCGCTGGTTGCAGGACGGCGCCAGGCTTTACATCTGCGGCGATGCCAGCCACATGGCCAAGGATGTCGACCAGGCATTGCGCCAGGTGGCTCAAACCCACGGCGGGCTTGGCGCAGAGAGTGCCATCGAGTACTGGCGCCAGTTGAGCGAGCAGAAACGTTATCTGCGTGATGTGTACTGATTGGATACAGAACAATCGAGTTTTGTATTGTGTACAAAAAACCCTAAAGTTTTATCCAGTCATGGCCGAGACATCATTGATAGCAAATCGCCGGTGTTCTTTTTATAGAACGTGACGATTTAACCGCCCTCTACGCCGATGGTCGTCTCGATGAAAATAAAGAATAAGCTGGTGCTGGCTTTTGTCTCCGTTGCGTTTATCCCGGTAAGCCTGGTGGCCGTGATCTCTGTGATGAACACACGGACCCAGGCGGTCGATCAGTTCATCGACGGCAGTACCCGGGAAATCCGCCAGATCGATGGCAACATCCGCCAGTTCTTCGACGGCACGCAGCAAAACGTCGATCAGATGGCCACCGATCCTGTGTACACGTCTATCGATACGCTGAAGAACTACCAGCCCGCCGACGCGGCGAGCCAGCCGATGCCCGCGCCGGCGCAAGCCGTGATCGACCGCTTCGCGCGCTTTGGCGCCACCCACCCGGCGGCGGCGATCCTGTCCATCGGCCTGGAAGACGGCACCTACGTCAAATGGCCGGATGACCCGCAACTGGCCAAATACGATCCGCGCGCGCGCCCCTGGTACAAGGCGGCGATGGCCAGCCCCGGCAAAACCGTGCGCACCCCGGCGTATTACTACGACAAAGACGACGTGGCCCTGGTGGGCACCGCGCGGGCGTTGCTGGACAACGCCGGCAAAGCCAAGGGCGTATTCGTGGTCAGCGTGTCGCTGAAAAACCTCACCGAGCTGGTCAAGAGCATCAAGCTTGGCGAAAGCGGCTACGTGATGCTGATCGAAGACGGCGTGGTGCTGGTCGACCCGCGCGACGCGGCCCATAGCTTCAAACCACTCAAGGACCTCGGCGCGGCCTATGCGCACCTGGCGGATACAACGCAGGGCTCTACCGAAGTGGAGATCAATGGCGTGCGCTATATGGCCAACGTGTGGACCTCCCCTGGCCTGGGCTGGCGTTATATCGGCCTGATCGAACACAACGAAGTCATGGCCGAAGCCACGCGCATGACCTACATCACCGCGATCATCGTCGCCGTGCTGGTGCTGGTCTTCGGGTTGCTCGCGGCGGCGTTTTCCAAGGTCATCGTCAAGCCCATCGGCCAGGTCAGCACCGGCTTGCAGTCCATCGCCGAGGGTGAAGGCGACCTGCGCCACTCGCTGCAGGTGCAAGGCAAGGACGAAACCGCCGAACTGGCGGGCTGGTTCAACAAGTTTCTCGCGGCCATTCGCCAACTGATCCAGCACATCGGCGCCGCCTCGACCAACTTGCAGAACGCCTCCAAGGTCAACAGCGAGGTGGCGCATAACATGAACGAGGCCGCCGGACGCCAGCGCGAAGCGGTGGAACTGGTGTCGACCGCGTTCAATGAAATGGTCGCCACGGCCAACGAAGTGGCCCGCTCTTGCAGCAGCGCCGCCGAGTCGGCCGAGAACGGCCACCGCCGTGTGGCCGAGGGCAAGCAGCAGATCGAGGTCACCACCGACAACGTCAACCGCCTGGGCCGGCGCCTGAGCGAATCGTCCCAGGCCATGGTCGAGTTGGAAGCCGGTAGCCGCAGCATCAACCAGATCCTCGGCACCATCCGTGCGATTGCCGAACAGACCAACCTGCTGGCACTCAATGCCGCCATCGAAGCCGCCCGCGCCGGTGACCAGGGCCGTGGCTTTGCCGTGGTGGCCGACGAAGTGCGCGCACTGGCCAAGCGCACCTCGGACTCCACCGGCGAAATCGAACACCTGCTCGGCACCCTCGGCAGCAAGACCGAGGAAGTCACGCAAAAAATGAGCAGTTGCCTGGACCTGTCAAAGGCCAGCGTGTCGTCCATCGAAAGCGCACGGGGCAGCTTTGAGGGGATCGAACTGTCGGTCAACGAAATCCGCGACCAGAACCTGCAGATCTCCGCCGCCGCAGAGGAACAACACAGCGTGGCTGAGGAGATCAACCGGCATATCCAGCAGATCTACGACGAAGCGCGGCTGGTGGAAAGCCTGGCCAACTCGGCCCAGGACGACTCGGGACGGTTGTCGGACCTGTCGGATGAGCTGAATGGGCTGGTGGGGCGGTTCAAGTCGTAGAACGTTGGCAACAACCCAGACCGGCGGTGGCTATTGTTGAAGTGAAACCATCCAGCTTAGAAAAGCTTGAAGCCGGGTAGAAAAGTGACCGGCCTCAGCCTCAGGGTTTCTGGCTTCGAACAAAAAGAACGCTACCTGGGTCACCTTGGCCGGATAACATCGGACGAACATCGCTGCATGCTCTTCAAGTGTTTGAGGCCATGACGATGCAACATCCAGGCACACGGCATGCGTGGCCCTGATCAGTTTTCGCGAGGCTTCACGCTGCAGGCGAAGGCGCACCTGCTCGGTATCGGCGCGTGCGATGCGGGCAAGGTACCCGGCCAGCACCTGTTCAACGTCACCGTTCACCGCCAGGGCGATTTCACGGGACGGCCGAAACCGCTCGAAGTGCTGCGCCAGGTCGTTGCCCCAGATGCAACGGCAATGGTGCTTGAGCCAGTAGCCCCAGCTATGTCTGTTTTCGGCCGCCAGTGCCTGCGAGCGGCTGCCGATATCGAAATCGATCTTACTGACCTGGGGATGTCGCTGCTCCAGTGCGTGGCGGATCGCCTCCAATTGTTCCAACACCTGCGCAGTTGCCGGTTCGTGCAGCACCAACGTGAGGTCCAGGTCGGAAACACCGGGTACGGCATCCCCTCTCGCGACGCTGCCGTAAAGATAAATCCCGTCCAACCCGATGCCCGCCTGCGGGAGCGAAGCGCAAACATCGGCAAGCAGTGGCTGGTATTCACGCTGCACCGGTCGATCCGAGACAGTGAGGATAAAGCCTTGCGCATCCAGGCCCGTAGCCGCAGTTCTCATGCGCGATGCACCTCAATCACCACCCCCTCCTCTTCACTCGGCACACAAAAATGGCGCGTGATCAGATCAAACTCGGCATCCGTCGCGGCGAAATCATGCTCACCGCGCGCATTGCGTGCATGCAGCCGTGCGCGGCACGTGTCGTCGTCGAGTTCGAGGTAGTGCAGGCGGTGCGGCACCTGGGCCGCCTGGGCCAGGCCAAACAGCCATTCGCGCTGGCTCAGGGTATTGGCCGGAAAATCCAGCACCACGTTGTTGCCTGACGCCAGCAGATTGATGACCAGCGGCCCCATGACGCCACGAATGCGCTGGGCGCAGCGCAGGTAATCGGCCAGCGACAGAATTTCACCGGGGTACAACTGCGCAAGCCAATGGTCTTCGCCGAGCAGTATCGCGCCGTGTTCAGCGGTGAGGGTGTTGGCAAGCGTTGACTTGCCCGAGGCGATCTTGCCGCACAGCAGGTGCAGGGTCGGCATGGGGGCTTTCCTTTGTGTGGCCTTGAAGCATGCCATCTTTGACGCTGTTTCATAACATTTCAGCGTCAATTGCCCTGAACTTTCCTACTGGCGCTGCGTTCACTTCCTATGTGCTGCCCCGACCTGGGGCGTTGATAACGTTGGAAAACAACAAGGAGCCGCCGCCACCATGACTACCCTCGCAACTTATCGACCCACGCCAGGCCCGCTGCACGCGACGTTGCTCGCGGGCACCGTGCCGTTGTTCCTTGGCGCCCTGCTCAGTGACATTGCCTACGGTCAGACCTACCAGATTCAATGGGCCAACTTCGCCTCCTGGCTGATCGCCGGCGCGCTGGTGTTTGCCGGGCTCGCGCTGTTGTTTGCGCTGGTCAATCTGGTGCGCGCCGAACACAAGGCCGGGCAACCGCTCGTGTACTTTCTACTGGTATTGGCAACCTGGGTGCTCGGGCTGATCAACGCCTTCCAGCATGCCAAGGACGCCTACGCGACGATGCCCGCGGGCCTGGTGCTGTCGGCAATTGTGAGCGTGCTGACGCTTGCGGCGACCTGGACCGGCCTGCGTTCGGGAGGTGCCCGATGAAAACGTCGCACACGTTGACGCTGTTGACTGCGGCCCTGCTGTTGAGCGCCTGCGGTGGCGAAGGTGACAAGACCCAGGCCCGCGGCCCCGATCCCAAGCTGCCGGAGCAACAGAGCAGCTTGGTACCGAGCATGAAAATCGCCGAGCCAACCCCCTGGGGCGAGCAGAAACCCAAGGTGCCGGAGGGCTACAGCATCACCGCCATCGCCACCGACCTGGCCATCCCGCGCCAGACCCTGGTACTGCCCAACGGTGACATCCTCATCGCCGAGGGCCGCGGCGGCAGTGCGGCCAAGCTCAAGCCCAAGGATGTGATCGCCAGCGTGATCAAGGCCCAGGGCAACACCCAGGTCAAGGGCGGCAACCGCCTGACCCTGCTGCGCGATGCCGACGGTGACGGCACCTACGAACTGAAAACAGTCTTCGCCGACAACCTCAACGCGCCCTACGGCCTGGCGTATGCCGATGGCAAGCTGTATGTGGCCAACCAGGATGCACTGCTGCGTTTCGATTACACCGATGGCCAGACCAAAGCCGACGGCGTACCGACCAAGGTTACCGACCTGCCGGCGCAGATCAACCATCACTGGACCAAATCCCTGACCATCAGCGCCGACGGGCGCCAGCTGTATGTGGGCATCGGCTCCAACAGCAACATCACCGAGCGTGGCATGGAAGTGGAGATCGACCGTGCCATGGTCTGGCAGATCGACGCCGCCACCGGCGCGCATAAACCCTACGCCACCGGCCTGCGCAACCCCACGGCCCTGACCCTTCAACCCGGCACCGGGCAACTGTGGACAGTGGTTAATGAACGTGACGAACTCGGCCCCGACCTGGTGCCCGATTACCTGACGTCGGTGCGTGAAGGCGCCTTCTACGGCTGGCCCTACAGCTACTGGGGCCAGAACGTCGACCCGCGCGCGCAACCGCAGAACCCGGCCAAAGTCGCCGCCGCGATCAAGCCGGATTACAGCCTGGGCTCCCACGTAGCCGCACTGGGCGTGGACTTTTCCATCCCGGCCATGGGCGAGAAGTTTGCCGATGGCGTGTTCGTCGGCGAGCACGGCAGCTGGAACCGCCCGAACCCGGTGGGCTACAAGGTGATCTTCGTGCCGTTCCGTGATGGCAAGCCTTCGGGCGAACCGATTGATTTTGCGACCGGCTTTCGTGGGGATGACGGCAAGACCCGCGGTCGTCCGGTAGGGGTGACGGTGGACCCCAAAGGTGCGCTGATCATCGCCGATGACCTGGCCAACACCGTGTGGCGGGTGACGCGGACTCAGTAGCCGCTGATACCTGTCTGCCTGATGGAGATCCAAATGTGGGGGGCGCAGTGGGGGAGTGACGGGGACCCCAAAGGTGGTCAGCTGTCACCTTCACTCTGCAACTGCGCCTCCAGCCAGCCCAGCAACGCCGCTATCTCTGCCCGGCTGCCCGCCTCTTGATGCCGGTAAATCGAAATCGCCTCGGGCAGATACACCCGCTCGGCGCACGGCCGCACCAGCGCACCACTTTCAATCAAACGGCCCGCCGTACGCTGCCAACCCATGGCGACCCCGTGCCCCTCCACCGCCGCCTGCAACATCAGCGGGTAGCTATCGAACGTGACACTGCGCGCATCCTCGGCCAATGCCTGACCGAACACTTGCAACCAGCTCTCCCACTCCATCAGGTGCGGAGGCTCGGAGCTGTGGTGCAAAAACGTGCATGACTGCAAATCGGCCAGTGACAGGGGTTTTGGCGTGGCGAGGTAAGCTGGACTGCACACCGGAAATACTTCGTCGGAGGCGGTGAACATCAACGGATGCGCGCCGCTGGCGCGCCGCGTGCTTTGCAGGGCGACGTCGAAGGGACCCGTGAATTCCGTCAAGGGTCGGGTGGAAGTCACCACCTGGATTTCGATCTGCGGGTATTGCTGGTGAAAGCTCGACAGGCGCGGCATCAGCCAATAAAACGCCTCACACAATTGACAGAGCAGTACCACCCGATTGCTGTGCGGTGAGGCCCGTAGGCGCGCGGCGCTGTCACGGATGCTGTGCAATGCGTCGCTGACTACCCGCGCCAGGTCATGTCCTTCCTGGGTGAGGAACACCGCACGGTTGCGCCGATAAAACAGCTTCACCCCGAGGTTGTCCTCCAGCCCGCGTATCTGGCGACTGATGGCGGCCTGGGTGATGTGCAGCTCATCACCGGCCTTGGAAAAACTGCCCAGGCGCGCCGCCGCTTCAAACGGCAACAAGCTGGCCAGGGGCGGTAGGGTCTTGCCGAGTGTATTCATGATTTCAGGTTATGCATTCAGGGCCGAGAACTCGTTTGTAGCACAGCGGCACGCCTGGGCACCATGCATCCATTTCCTGATGGATAACCCTGATGAACTCAATGCAAACATCGATGCTCGCCGGCGTGATGCTGGCGGTGGTGGCGACCCTGGGTTGGGCGCTGAACTTCATCACCCCTTACGTCAGCGGCGCCTACAGCCTCTACGACCTGATGGTGGTGCGGTTTCTGATCGCAGGAATAGTGGGCCTGGTGGGCACCCTGCTGTGCCGGGCCCACCTGCGTGTGCTCGGGCCTGGCCAATGGTGCGTCGCCGCTGCGCTCGGTGCCCTCGGTTGCCTGGGGTACGGCGTGTGCATCGCTGCGGGTGTGGTGTTCGGCGGCCCGGTACTGACGCCCGCGTTTGTCGGTCTGGTTCCGGTGTTGCTCGCGCTGGTCGGCAACGCCCGCGACAAGACCATACAGTGGCGTCGGCTGGCGGCACCGCTGGCCTGCGTAACGGCAGGCTTGTTGCTGTCGAACCTCAGCAGCGTGCATCAGCCGTCATTGGGCATTGTCGCCTGGCTGGGCGGGCTGTTTTTTTCGGTGAGTGCAGTGGCCTTGTGGATTGGCTTCAGTGTGATCAACCAACGGCAATTGATGAAACTGCCGGCGTCGGCCACCGGGCTTTGGAGCGCCTTGATGCTGGTGGGTGCGGGTATCTCGACGTTGTGCCTGCTACCTGGGGTGCTGGCCCTGGGCTTGCTCAAACTGCCAACCCTGGGCTTCAGCCTGAGCCAGGCAGGGCCGCTGTATACCTGGGGTTTGATCATCGCGGTGATGTCCACCGTGGTGGGTGCCTGGGCCTGGAACGCCGCAACCCGGCGCCTGCCCATGGTGCTGAGCGGGCAACTGATTGCCCTCGAGTCGCTGTTCGCCACGCTGCTCGGCCTGTGGTTTCACGAGCGCTGGCCAACGCCGATGGAAGCCGCTGGCCTGGCCGCCGTGTTGATGGGAGTGGTGATGGCGGTGCGGATCATCCTGACCGGGGCAAGCGTCCCTGTAAAACGGGGCTTGATCGACTCAAGCCCCGGCCGCTTTACAGATCAGTGATTTCCTTGTGACGCGGCACCAGGCTCTTCATCACGCTCCAAGCCACCAGATACGCCAGCGCGCAGATAGCGAACATGATCATGTAGCCGGTGTGGATGTCGTTGATCGACTTGTAGTAATCGAACACCCAGCCGCCGATCTTGGTCATCACCACGCCGCCGAGACCACCGGCCATGCCTCCAATTCCCACCACCGAGGCCACGGTTTTCTGCGGGAACATGTCGGACACGGTGGTGAAGATATTGCACGACCACGCCTGGTGCGCGGAGGCGCCCACGCCGATCAGCAATACCGGCACCCAGAAGCTGATATAGCCCAGCGGCTGCGCCAGCAACACCACCAGCGGGAACAATGCGATCACCAGCATGGCCTTCATACGCCCGTCATACGGCGCATCGCCGCGCGCCATGAAGTAGCTGGGGAACCAGCCGCCGCCGATGCTGCCAACCATGGTCATGCTGTACAGCACGGCCAGCGGCATCACGATATCGGCGCCTTTCATGCCGTACTGCGCCGACAGGTAAGTGGGCAGCCAGAACAGGAAGAACCACCACACGCCGTCGGTCATGAACTTGCCGAAGGCAAAGGCCCAGGTCTGGCGGTAGGTCAGCAACTTGAACCACGAGACTTTTTTCTCGACCGTGCCGGCGGACGCCTTGGCGAACGGCTGCAGGGTCTGGTCGCTACGGATGTAGGCCAGTTCTTCGGCCGAAAGACGTTTTTGCTGCTCGGGCTTTTCGTACACCGCCGCCCACACCGCGACCCACACGAAGCCGAGCATGCCGATGACCATGAAGGCCGCTTCCCAGCCCCACATGCCGGCAATCAAGGGCACGCAGATCGGCGCCAGGATCGCGCCGACGTTGGCACCGGAGTTGAAAATGCCAGTGGCCAGGGAGCGTTCTTTCTTCGGGAAATATTCGGCGGTGGCCTTGATCGCAATCGGAAAGTTACCCGCCTCGCCAATCGCCAGTACTGCGCGGGAGAGCATGAAACCGGCAATCGACACCGGAATCACCGCCAGCCCGATGGCGCCGCTGACGGCAGCGATGCCCTCGCCCATCGGCACTGAGAACGCGTGCATGATCGCGCCGGTGGACCAGATCGCAATCGCGATCACATAGGCGGCCTTGGTGCCGATCTTGTCGACAAAGCGCCCGGCGAACAGCATCGAGATCGCATACACAAACTGGAACACCGCCGCGATGTTGGCGTAGTCGGTGTTGCTCCAGCCAAACTGCGTCGACAGCTGCGGCGCCAGCAGGCTGAGCACCTGGCGATCAAGGTAGTTGACGGTGGTGGCGAAAAACAGCATCGCGCAGATGGTCCAGCGATAGTTGCCGACCGCCTGGCCAACACGATGGGCACTGATGGGCTCGTTCAGATTCATGGCATCACTTTTATTTTTGTTAGGTAGGACATATGTAACGTCATATGTCGTCGTACAACTGTGGCTTTTATATCGGGCCGCCATCGGGGTGTCAATCTGAAAATTCGCGAATTGTCCAGGCATTGCTTGGTTACCAGACGTTTCAAGAAAACCCAGTTGTAGGATGACAAAAGCGATTTTTCGTCAATCGAGAAAAAACACGCCTGGAGGTGAATTATTTCACCTGCGCTTGTATCTGAACTGACAGAGCGGTGCTGTCGCGGTGATAGCACCTCCCCTGTTCGGTTTTAGAGTGGTCCGCATGAAATTACGAAAAAAAAGCGTCAAGCCCATCGGGCTGAATGACATCACCATTGTCGACGACACCAAGGTGCGCAAGGCGATCACCGCCGCCGCCCTGGGCAATGCCATGGAATGGTTCGATTTTGGCGTCTACGGGTTTGTCGCTTATGTGCTCGGCAAGGTGTTCTTCCCGGACGCCTCGCCCAGCGTACAAATGATCGCCGCACTCGGTACGTTCTCGGTGCCGTTCCTGATTCGCCCCCTGGGCGGCCTGTTCTTCGGCGCGCTCGGCGATAAATACGGGCGGCAGAAAGTCCTCGCGGCGACCATCGTGATCATGTCGCTCAGTACATTCGCCATCGGCCTGATCCCCGGCTATGCGTCCATCGGTATCTGGGCGCCGATCCTGTTGCTGCTGTGCAAGATGGCCCAAGGTTTCTCGGTCGGCGGTGAATACACCGGGGCCTCGATTTTCGTCGCCGAATACGCGCCGGACCGCAAGCGCGGTTTCCTCGGCAGTTGGCTGGACTTCGGCTCCATTGCCGGTTTCGTGCTGGGTGCGGGTGTGGTGGTGCTGATTTCGAGCGTGCTGGGTGAAGCCGACTTCGAAGCCTGGGGCTGGCGCCTGCCGTTCTTCCTCGCCCTGCCCCTGGGCATCATCGGCCTGTACCTGCGCCACGCGCTGGAAGAAACCCCGGCGTTCCAGCAGCATATGGACAAACTTGAACAAGGCGACCGCGAAGGCCTGAGCCACGGCCCCAAAGTCTCGTTCAAGGAAGTCGCCACCCAGCATTGGCGCAGCCTGCTGACCTGCATCGGGATCGTCGCGGCCACCAACGTGACGTACTACATGCTGCTCACCTACATGCCCAGCTACCTGTCGCACAACCTGCACTACAAAGAAAACAGCGGCGTGCTGATCATCATCGCGATCATGGTCGGCATGCTGTTCGTGCAGCCGTTCATTGGCTTTGTCAGCGATAAGATCGGCCGCAAGCCGTTCATCATCACTGGCAGTATCGGCCTGCTGTTTCTGTCCATTCCGGCGTTCATGCTGATCACCAGCGGCAAGATCGGCCTGATCTTCGCCGGCCTCCTGATCCTGGCGGTGATCCTCAACTTCTTTATCGGCGTGATGGCCTCGACATTGCCGGCAATGTTCCCCACTCACCTGCGCTACAGCGCACTGGCCAGCGCGTTCAACGTTTCGGTGTTGATCGCCGGTGTCACCCCGACCGCCGTGGCCTGGCTGGTGGAAAGTACCAACGACCTGTACATGCCCGCCTATTACCTGATGGTGTTCGCCGTGGTCGGCCTGATCACTGGCCTGACCATGAAGGAAACCGCCAACAAGCCCCTGCGTGGCGCGGCACCGGCGGCGTCGGACATGGAAGAAGCCAAGGAGTTGCTGCAGGAACACCACGACAATATCGAGCAGAAGATCGAAGACATCGATGCCGAGATTGCCGAACTGGAAGCCAAGCGCAAGAACCTGGTGCAACAACATCCACGTATCAACTAAACCCTGACCCTGCGTGGTGGCCGAGGCCACCGCGTTAAAGGAGTGTCCAGCATGCTTGCGAGCGTCACCGCCCCACAATCGTTACTCAGCGCGCAAGAACGCGCGGCGATTGCCGAAATAGAAGCCACCACCAGCATCCTGCAATTGGTCACGCGTCTTACCAATATGCGATTTGCCGGCATCGCCAAGTTCACTGACCAGGAATGGATCGTGTGTTCGGCGTACGACCCCATGGAAATGGGCATCGACGTGGACGATGTACTCGACCTGGAAACCACCCTGTGCAGCGAGTTCTGCGTCAACCCCCAGACCTTGTTCATCCCCCAGGTCAGCGCAGACGGCCGCTTTGCCGCGCGGCCCGTGGTCAAGCAATACGCAATCGAAAGTTACGCGGGAGCACCGATCTTCCTCCCCGACGGCCGCCTCTTCGGCGCACTGTGCGCGCTGGATTCCCGCGCGATGCTGTTCGACGACCCCAACCTGCCGGAAACCCTCAGCCTGTTCGCCCGGCTGATCGGCTGTATTTTTTTCGCTAATTTGACCGCGACTGATCACTGAGCATCGACTTGCCGCGTAATCCGGCAATGTCGCGTTTGGGCGGCACGCCGAACAGCCGGCTGTACTCGCGGCTGAACTGCGACGGGCTTTCGTAGCCCACCTTGAACGCCGCGCTGGACACGTCTTGATGCTCGTTGAGCATCAACCGGCGAGCCTCGTTCAAGCGCAACCACTTCTGGTACTGCAACGGGCTCATTGCCGTGAGCTGGCGAAAATGATGATGAAACGTCGCCGCGCTCATTTGCACCCGCGCCGCCAATTCTTCCACGCGCAACGCCCCATCATAATTGAGCTTGAGCCAGTCGATGGCCTTGGCGATCCGGTAGCCCTGCCCGTCGACCGCGCAGATCCGGCGCAACCGACCGGCCTGATCGCTCTGCAATAGCCGGTAGTGGATTTCGCGCTGAATCAACGGGGCGAGCACTGGGATGGCTTGCGGCTCGTCGAGCAATGCCACCAACCGCGCAAGCGCTTCCAGCAGGCCGTCCGTGACCGTACCGATCCCCACGCCTTTGAGTACCGAGCGTTCCCGCTGGGGCGGCAGCTCACTCTGCGCGATCAGTTCGGCCAGGATGCGCAGGTCCAACCCGAAGGTCAGCCCCAGGCAGGGCTGCCGGGCGCTGGCCTCAAGCACTTCGGAATTGGCCGGAATATCCAGCGATGTCACCAGGAAACGCGAGGTGTCGTAGGGATAGCCCTCGCCGCCCACCCACAGCTGCTTCCTACCCTGGACGACCAGCACGATGCACGGCTCGACCATGCACACCACTGGCGCCTGAGGGTGCTCACGCCGGTAAAAACCCAGACCCGGAATCGGCATCGGGTAGTCGCCGGGGGTGGTGACCCTTGAACCAATGGACTGCACCAGCGCATCCAGCGGCGATTGAGTGATCTTCATGACAGGCCCTTTTCTGATCACCGGACTTTACCCCGCCCCGCCCTTGGGCGTCTGCCGCAATGCCGCAGACTCAGAGGATCAGGCAAGTAATCCAGTGTAATGCCCTACAGAACAGCGCCCGCCCTGGGGAAAATGTGCGGACCAACCCCTTCAAGGATCCGCCCATGAAACGCCTCTTGCTCACCCTGGGTCTGCTGGTGACGTCTTTTACTGCTCTGGGAGCCGACATGTCCAACGGTGCCGACAACTTCTACACAAGCAACAAGGTGACCGTTGAAAAAGTCACCTTCAACAATCAATACGGCATGCAGGTTGCGGGCAATCTGTTCGTGCCGAAGAACCTTGCACCGTCGTCGAAAAACGCCGCCCTGATCGTCGGCCATCCGATGGGCGCCGTCAAAGAACAGAGCGCCAATCTCTACGCCACCAAAATGGCCGAACAGGGTTTCGTCACGCTGTCGCTGGACCTGTCGTTCTGGGGCGAAAGCGCCGGCACACCGCGCAATGCCGTGCTGCCCGACCTATACACCGAGGATTTCAGCGCAGCGGTGGACTTCCTCGGCACCCGGTCCCTTGTCGACCGCGAACGCATCGGCGTGATCGGTGTCTGCGGCAGCGGCAGTTTCGCCATCGCCGCGGCAAAGATCGACCCACGCCTCAAGGCTATCGCCACGGTCAGCATGTATGACATGGGCGCGGCCAATCGCAATGGCCTCAAGCACGGCCTGACCCTGGAGCAACGCCGCCACATCCTGTTGCAAGCGGCCAATCAGCGGTATGTGGAATTCCGGGGTGGCGAAACCGTCTACACCGGCGGGACGCCCCTGACACTGACCGGCAACCCGATCGGCGACGAGTTTTTCGATTTTTACCGCACACCGCGCGGCCAGGTCACACCCGCCGGGGCCTCGCCGCAGACCACCACCATGCCGACGCTGACCAGTAACGTGAAGTTCATGAACTTCTACCCGTTCAACGACATCGAGACGATCTCTCCGCGCCCACTGCTGCTGATTGCCGGCGCCAACGCGCATTCCCTGGAGTTCAGCGAGGACGCCTACCAGCGTGCGGCCGAGCCCAAGGAGCTGGTGATCATTCCCAACGCGGGTCATGTGGACCTTTATGATCGGGTCGAGCTGATCCCGTTCGCCAAGCTCACCGCCTTCTTCAACAGTCATCTCAAGTGATGGTTCATGACTCACAGGCACCGCGCTGGGGCGCGGTGCTTGCCCTGTCCCTGGCGGCGTTTGCGCTGGTTGCCTCGGAGTTCATGCCGGTGAGCCTGCTGACCCCGTTGGCCGCTGACCTCGGCGTGACCCAGGGCCAGGCCGGCCAGGGCATTTCGGTGTCGGGGTTGTTTGCCTTGTTCACCAGCCTGATGATTGCCACCGTAGCGGCACGGGTTGACCGCAAGCGCCTGCTGATGGCGCTGACACTGTTGATGATCATGTCCGGCACGGTCGTGGCGTTCGCGCCGAACTACCTGGTATTCATGCTGGGCCGCGCGCTGATCGGCATCGCCATCGGCGGCTTCTGGTCGCTGTCGGCCGCCACCGCCATGCGCTTGGTGCCCGAGGCTCAGGTGCCGCGTGCGTTGGCCATGGTCAACGGCGGCAACGCACTGGCAACGGTGATCGCCGCGCCCCTGGGCAGTTTTCTCGGTGGTGTGATTGGCTGGCGTGGGGCGTTTTTCTGCGTGGTGCCGGTGGCGGTGATTGCGCTGGTATGGCTGCTGGTAAGCCTGCCACCGATCAAGACCCGCGCGAGCGCAAAAACCGCCAACGTACTGTGTTTGATGAAGCAGGCGCCCGTGGTGATGGGCATGCTGGCCGTGAGTGTGTTTTTCATGGGCCAGTTCATGCTGTTCACCTACCTGCGGCCGTTTCTGGAGAGCGTCACGCAGGTGAGCGTGTCCGGGCTGTCATTGGTGCTGTTGACACTGGGCCTGACCGGCCTGGCAGGCACGTTCCTGATCGAGCGTTTCCTCAAGCACAGCCTGTACCGCACGTTGATCGCTATCCCGGTATTGATGGCCCTGATTGCGATGGCGTTGGTTGCCTTCGGCAGTTCGACGCTGCTGACCACTCTGTTGCTAGGCGCTTGGGGCCTGGTGGCCACTGCCGCACCGGTAGGCTGGTGGACCTGGCTGGCCAACACCCTGCCCGAGGACGCCGAGGCCGGGGGTGGTTTGATGGTGGCGATCATTCAGTTGGCCATCGCGACGGGCGCCACGATGGGTGGTGTGGTATTTGACTTCAGCGGCTATCAGGCGACGTTTGAGTTGAGCGCGGCGCTGCTCTGCGTGGCGGCGCTGCTCGCGCGGATGGCACAACGCGCCAGTGACCGCGCAGTACACTGCTGCAACGCCTGATGGGTTAAATATTTCCCCAGGGCCGCCGATAGCCTGTCAAACCCCTGACTTGCCGCGAGGCCCTGCGCAAACTAATGCCCAACTCTCTCGCCCCTCTCGTTCGCTCGCTCTCCACTCGCACCAGCCTGTCGCTGACGCGCACCTCATTGTTCAATTTCATGATCCTGCTGGCAGGTGTCTTTGCGGCCGCGGCGTACTCGCTGATCTACCTCGCCCATGACATGGATCACTCGGAAGAGGCAGAAAGCGCATTCCATACGGACAAAGCCATGCAGTCCATGGAAAAAAACATGCGTTTGATGGTCAAGGACTACGCATTCTGGAGCGATGCCTATAGGCATCTGCACCAGCAGGTAGACATTGACTGGGCCTATACGCGCGCAAATGTCGGCGCAACGCTGTTTCATGATTTCGGTTTTCAGGGTGTGTTCGTGGTCAACGACGCCGACCACACCGTGTATGCGGTGATCGAGGGCGAACAGCAACCCATTGAGATCAGCGAGTGGCTCGACCAGCCCATGACCTCGATTCTTGAACAGGCACGGGCGGGGATTGAAAACGAAACATCGATGAGCACCCTCATCAACGTGCGCGGCAGCCCGGCACTGGTGGCCGCCGCCGCCATCACGCCGGGCACCGACCCGACGGTGGTCGTCGATGACCGGCAAGCCTCGGTGCTGATTTTCGTCAACATTCTCGACGGCGCCAAACTGGGTGCCATCGGCGATGACTTCGGCGTGACCAAGCTGCACATCGCCACACCCGCCGACATCGCCAAGGGCCTCTCCCTACCGCTTGGCGACAAGGGCAGCGCGGGCAGCCTGTACTGGCAGCCGGAGCAACCCGGCAAGCGTTTGATGGGCGTAGCCCTGCCGCTGTTGGGCCTGGCCGCGTTGCTGGTGTGCCTGATGACCTGGGTGATTTTACGGCGCAGCACCGCGGCCGCCCTCGCCCTCGATGCCAGCCATGACTCGTTGCAAAACAGCCAGAACGCCTTGGCCACCAGCGAAGCGCGCTTTCGCGATGTGGTCGAGGCCAGTTCCGATTGGGTGTGGGAAATCAATGCCGATTGGCGCTTTACGTATTTGTCGGAACGCTTCGAAAACGTGACCGGGCTGGCCCGTAATACATGGATCGGCGCGGCCATGAACGACCTGCTGGAGACCGAAGACGGCTTGCTCTCACAGTGGTTGTGCACGCCCGGACGCCGCCCCGACCTCAGTGTGCAATGCCTGTACCTGGACGCTCAGGGGCAAGAGCGCACCACCCGCTTGTCGGCGCGGCAAATGCCCTGTGGCGGGTTTCGCGGCACGGCCACCGATGTGACCGAAGAAGTCGAGGCGCGTCGGCGTATTGAGTTTCTGTCTCTGCATGACGCCCTGACCGGCTTGCCCAACCGCACGCGCCTGCAAGCGTTCCTCGACAGCAAACTCAAGGCGCTGCCGCCCCCTGAATGCCCACTGGTCATGCTCAGCCTGGACCTGGACCGCTTCAAGCCGGTCAACGATTTGCTCGGGCATGCCGCTGGCGACCGCGTGCTCAATGAAGTATCGAGCCGCCTGAGCGCTTGCGTGCGCCATGGCGACCTGGTGGCGCGGGTCGGCGGCGATGAGTTTGTGCTGATCCTGACCGATGCCGGCACGCAGGACGACGTCGAAAACCTGTGTCGGCGTCTGATCGGCTCGATCGAGCAGGCTATTCGCATTGAGGATCAGGACGTATTTATCAGCGCCAGCATCGGCATCACACTGGCACCCAATGATGCCAGCGAGGTCAGCGAGCTGCTGCGTTACGCCGATATCGCACTGTACGAAGCCAAGGCCGCCGGGCGTAATACCTGGCGCTTCTATTCGGGCGAGATGAACGCGCGAATCATCGAGCGTCGCCGCCTGGAAAGCGACCTGCGCTACGCGATAACGCATGGAGAATTGCGCCTGCACTTCCAGCCGCGCTATCGCATCGCCGATGGGCAGATGGTCGGAGCCGAGGCGCTGGTGCGCTGGCAGCACCCGGTGCGCGGACTGATTGCCCCGGACACCTTCATCCCGATTGCCGAAGAGTCGGGGCTGATCCTGTCACTCAGCGACTGGGTGCTGGCAACCGCCTGCGCCTGCGCCGCCCAGTGGCCGGGCAACCTGTTCGTGTCGGTTAACCTGTCGCCCATCGAGTTCAAGCGCGGCCACCTGGTCCAGCGCGTACGTCATGCGCTGGATGCCTCGGGTATCGATCCGGCGCGGGTGGAAGTGGAAATGACCGAGAGCGTGATGCTCGAAGACGCCGTCGGCGCCCTGGAGGTGATGCACGCGCTCAAACAACTGGGTATTCGTATTGCCATGGATGATTTCGGCACCGGGTACTCTTCCCTGAGCTACCTGCGCGCCTTTCCGTTCGATGGGCTGAAGATCGACCGCAGCTTCCTCACCCGCCTGGAGGACAGCGACGACGACAAAGCCATCATCCAGGCCATCGTCGGCCTCGGCCGCGCCCTGGCCCTCACGGTGACCGCCGAGGGCATCGAAACCGCCGAGCACCTGGCCATGATCAAGGCGGTGGCCTGCGACGAGGGCCAGGGTTACTTTCTCAGCCGGCCGATGGATGTCGACGCATTCAACGGTCTGCTCGCGCAAGACACGCAACAAACCAAGAGCTATTTGAAAAAGTGACTCGGCGTCTTGCCGAATTGCTTCTTGAACATGCTGGTAAACGCGCTCGGGCTGTCGTAGCCGAGCGCCAGGGCCACGTCGATAATCTTCTCTCCCACCGCGATGCGCTCCAATGCCAGCAGCAAACGCGCCTGCTGGCGCCATTGCCCGAAGGTCATGCCGGTTTCCTTGCGAAACAGGCGCTGGATGGTTTTCTGGTCCAGGTCCAGGCGCTCGCTCCAGTGCGCGACGGTGGAGGCATCGCCAGGGTCCTGTTGCAGGGCCAGGCAAATGTGCTGGATGCGCGGGTCGGCAGGCTGCGGCAGGGATAGCGGCAAAGCGGGCAACAGGGCCAGTTCGTCGAGGATCAGGTGCATGATTCGCGCATCCCGCGAGTCCTCGGCATAGGGCGGCTTGAGGCTGACCGAAGCCTTGATCAGCTCACTCAACAATGGCGAGATGCTCACCGCCTTGGTCTCGGTGGGCAGGTTGGGGAAGCTGTCGGCGCGGACAAACACGCTGCGCATTTTCAGCGGCCCCACGCAACGCAGGGAATGCACGTGCCCGCAGGGCATCCAGAAGCCGCGATTGGGCGGCACCGTCCACTGGTTCTGCGCCGAATGCACGACCATCACGCCTTCCGTGGCGTAGAGCAGTTGATGCTTCTCGTGACTGTGGTCGGGGATCACCCAGTTTTCCGGGTAATCGGTGGCCGAACTGATCACGGCCCAATCGCCCTCGTCGATCTCTTGCAGGAATTTATCCAGGGATTTGATCATTTCGCCCTTTTTGCGACAGTTGTCGCCCCGATTTCGTGAGACAGGCATTTTGTGCGAATCTAGCATAAACCCCGAAACAATTTGAAATGAGCAGCCGGCTTAAGTACTGGTTGCCCCTGTTCGCTGCCTTGTATGGAATGCCTGCATGTCGACACTCACCGCGTCACCCGCTGCTGCAACCAGTACACCCCACGTCAGCCCCTTGGTTATGCGTATCCTTGGCGCCTGCGCCCTGGCGCACCTGATCAACGACCTGATCCAGGCCGTGCTGCCATCGATCTACCCGATGCTCAAGGCCAACTACGGACTGACGTTCACCCAGGTGGGGATGATCACCCTGACCTTCCAACTGACCGCCTCGCTGCTGCAACCGTGGATCGGTTACCACACCGACCGCCATCCCAAGCCCTGGCTGTTGCCCGCCGGGATGGTGTGCACCTTGGTCGGCATCCTGATGCTGGCGTTTGTCGGTACGTTCCCGGCGATCCTGCTGGCGGCGGGACTGGTGGGCGTGGGCTCGTCGACCTTCCACCCGGAAACCTCGCGCGTGGCACGCCTGGCCTCCGGCGGCCGCTATGGCCTGGCGCAGTCGACCTTCCAGGTCGGCGGCAACACCGGCAGCGCCTTGGGGCCCCTGCTGGCGGCGGCGATCATCATTCCCTACGGCCAGGGCAATATCGCCTGGTTCGGCCTGTTTGCGGTGTTTGCGATCCTGGTGCTGTACGGCCTGAGCCGCTGGTACCGCAACCATCTCAACCTGTTCAAGCTCAAGCAAGGCGGCAAGGCGACCCATGGTCTGTCCAAAGGCCGCGTGACCTTTGCGCTGGTGGTGCTGGCCGTGCTGGTGTTTTCCAAGTACTTCTATATGTCCAGCCTCACCAGCTATTTCACCTTCTACCTGATCGAAAAGTTCAGCCTGTCGGTGGCCAGCTCCCAGTTGTACCTGTTCCTGTTTCTCGGCGCCGTGGCCGCGGGCACGTTTTTCGGCGGGCCGATCGGCGACCGCATCGGGCGCAAGAAAGTCATCTGGTTCTCCATCCTCGGTGCCGCGCCGTTCACCCTGGCCCTGCCCTATGTCGACCTGTTCTGGACCGCCGTGCTCAGCGTGGTGATCGGCTTTATCCTGGCCTCGGCGTTCTCGGCCATCGTGGTGTTTGCCCAGGAACTGGTGCCGGGCAATGTGGGGATGATTGCCGGTGTGTTCTTCGGCCTGATGTTCGGTTTCAGCGGGATCGGCGCGGCCCTGCTGGGTTTGCTCGCCGATAACCACGGCATCGAGTACGTCTACAAGCTGTGCTCGTTCCTGCCGCTGGTGGGCATCCTGACGATCCTGCTGCCGTCGACCAAAGGCGTGTGACCGACCCGCTGCGCAGCGCTCTTGCACTGCGCAGCGTCACACCGACCAAATCGTGCTTAAATCCCTGTTTGGCAGCTCCGCGCGCGTCTCTGCGTATCGCCACTTGCAAGGATTACCGCATGCGCCTGTCAGATTTTATCCTTAGCAACCTCGAGCCGATCCTGCAGGACTGGGAAGATTTCGCCAGCACCATCCAGACCCCGGGCGCCGCCCTGGACCAGGAGGGCCTGCGCGACCACGCCGCGCAGATGCTGCACGCCATCGCCCAGGATCTGCGCACCACGCAGACCGTGCAGGAACAGCTGGACAAAGCTCAGGGCCTGGCCCCACAGGAAGAAGAGGAAACCCCTGCCGAAACCCACGCGGTGACACGCCTGATGGCGGGGTTCTCCATCGACCAGATGGTGTCCGAGTACCGTGCGCTGCGCACCAGCGTGCTGCGCCAGTGGCTCAAGCAGATCAAGGGCGGTACGGCACTGGATGTGGAGGACATGAACCGGTTTCATGAAGCCATCGACCAGGCCCTCGCCGAATCCATCGCCAGCTATTCGCGCGCGGTGGAAGCCTCGCGCAATGTATTCCTCGGCATTCTCGGTCACGACTTGCGCACACCGTTGGGCGCGATTTTGCTCGGTGCCGACATGCTCAGGCGCTCGTCATCGGGTGGCGAACGCAATACCCGGGTGGCCACGCAGATCTACACCAGTGTTCAGCGCGCCAGCCAGATCGTCGGCGACCTGCTGGACCTGACACGCTGCCAGATGGGCCCCGGCATTCCGGTCAGGCGCACGCCGCTCGACCTGACGCCGATCTGCGAGCGCATCGTGGCGGAGATCCAGACATTCGATCCGCAAGCGCAGCTGCGCTTTGAGCCACACGCCTCGGTGGTGGGACAGTTCGACGGCGCGCGCATGGAACAGGTGTTCTCCAACATCATCGGTAACGCCGTGCATCACGGCGATCGGCACTCGCCCATCGCCGTGACGCTGGCAGTCACGCCATACAATTGTGTGTTCAGCGTGCACAACCACGGCACCCCGATCCCGCCGGATGTGCTGCCCTTCATTTTCAATCCCATGGGGCGCTTTTCCCAACGCTCGGTGATTGAACATGGCCCGACCGAAGGCTTGGGGCTGGGCCTGTTTATCGCCTCCGAAATCGTCGCGGCCCACCAGGGCTCGATCGAAGTCGAGTCCGACAGCCAACACGGCACGGTGTTTCGCGTGACGGTGCCGCTGAACGGCGCTTGAATACGTTAATAGCCTATAGCCACCAATGCTCCGAAAATGCCGGCGGAACGCTTACAATCGCGTTTGTCCACGCACCTCAGGCAGATCCGGCAACACATGACACTCGACCCTCCTACGATTTTGGCCCTCACCGTCGCCCTGGCCGCCGCGGCCGCACTCTATCTCGCGGTGGAATGGCGCAGCGTGCGCGAACCGTCGCTGCTGTTCTGGAGTGCCGGGTTCGCCACCATCACCCTGGGCTCCACCCTGGCCCTGCTACGCATCAACGGCTTTTTAGTCATCGGTGTCTGGTTCGCCAACGGTTTGCTGGTGACTGCACACTTTCTGTTTTTGCTCGGCGTGGCACGGTTTACCCAAGTGCGCGTATCGCGTGCGTGGTTCCTGATGGTCGCTGTCTGGTTCGGCATGCTGGCCTTGCCGACTGACCCGACAGGGTCCAAAACCATGCTGGCGGTGCAGTCCCTGCTGGTCGCCCTGCCCACCTTGCGCGCCAGTTTCCTGCTGCGGCCCCATGGCCGGTCCTTGAGCGTGGGGGCGGTGCAACTGCGTTTCGTGCTGCTGATCCATGGGATGTTCTACGTGGCCAAGGCCCTCTCGGTGGTGATCCCCGGCACCCTGATCGACCTCGCCGCATTCAAGGGCGAAATCATCCAGATTTCCCTGGTGGAAGGCGCAATGGCGATCATGTTGATCGCCCTGTCCATGACCGGCTCCGAGCGCTACCGCCGTGAACAACAGATCGCCCGCCTCGCCGCCCGCGACCCACTCACCGCCCTCTACAACCGCCGCGCCCTCGACCTGCGCGCCCCGCACCTGCTGGCCCGGATCTCCCCGGCCCAACCCGGCGCCCTGCTGCTGATCGATATCGATAATTTCAAAGGGGTCAACGACCTCCATGGCCACACGGCGGGCGACCGTCTGTTGATCGCGCTCAGCGAAATGATCCGCAGCGTCGTGCCCAAGGGCGCACTGGCGGCACGCTTGGGCGGCGATGAATTCGTGATCCTGCTGAGCCCGGCGTCAACCGAACAGGTTGTCGAACTGGGCAGCGGCTTGCGCGGGCAATTCCAGCAACTGGCGGCGCAAAGCTTCAGCACCCCGGAACCGGTGACATTGAGTATTGGGGCGAACCTGTTCGATCAGCCACCGGCGAGTCTGGCGGCGCTGATTGAGCAAGGGGATTCGACGTTGTATGAGTCCAAGCGTGGGGGGCGCGACAGTATTCGGTTGGTGGACAACACGGGGCCGAGTGCCTATGGCTGATGACGGTGCGGTGGCCTCAGGCGCCGTTCATATCAACCGCAGCATCGTCACACCGCCGAGTCCCAACAAACACACCGTCCCCATCCCATACGCCAGCGTGCGCCACGGCTGCCACCCTGCCAGATACGTCACCGTATGCACCAGCCTGGCCAGGGTGAAACCGCCGGATAACCAGGCTGTCGCCACGGGCGCTGCCGCGAGCGCGACACCCAACCCGCCCAGCACAAAAAACAGCGGAATATTTTCCAAGTCATTGACCCAGGCTTTACTCGCTCGGCCAACCTGTGGCAGCTCCGTTGAATGCGCAGCACGTCTGAAGAACGCAGCATCTTCAACGTTAGTGAATACCCGTGCGCGAAGGCGGAAGTATCCCTGGTAGCAGGAAATCGCAAACATCTTCACGCACAGTACCAGCACACACAGGGCGTAGAGCTTAAGGGGATCATTCATCGCGCCCTCCATTGACCACGATGTAAAGCAATGGCCCCACCGACACAAACACCGCCGTCAACACAAAGTACGGCACCACCGAGGCTACCGATCGCCCTCGCCGCCGTGCATCCCGGTACATCCACACACACGCCAGTATCGCCATCAGGTACAGGTCAATCACCACCTGCGCGGTATCCGGCCGTGACATCAGTTCTCGCCCGAAGGCCAGCAGCGATTGCTCGGCGGTGAGCATCGTAGCCAGGGTGTAGAGCGAAAACCCGAGCAACGCGGCCAGGGCGATAGAGGATCGGGGCATGGTCTGTTCCTTGAGGTGATCGAGGCCCACCTTAGTGATAAGGTTTGGCCCCTCGCAATGACCTCGGAGGTCATCGACACGCCATGGACCCCCCTGTTACCGCCGGCGAATACCTGCGCCAGATACGCCGCCAGGCCGCGTTGAGCCAACTCGAACTGGCCTTGATCACTGGGGTTTCCCAGCGCCATCTCAGCTGTATCGAGACCGGCCGCGCCAAGGCTGGCGCGGCTACCTTGCACACGCTGCTGACGGCACTGGACACACCACTGGAATACGCCAACCGCGTGTTCCTCGCCGCCGGTTACGCCCCCCGCTACACCGCCACCCCGCTCGCCTCGCCGGCCATGGCTGCGATTCGCGAAGCGCTCAGCCATGTGCTGCACGCCAATAACCCCGCGCCGGCGATCCTGTTGGGCAGCGAGTGGCAGGTGCTGGCGGCGAACGCCGGCACCGCTGTGCTGTTTGAGTTGGTAGGGATTCCGGCGCAGACGGCCGATGGCCTGAACCTGCTGACTACCTTGCTGCAGCCTGGCGGCCTGGGTGATCACCTGCTCAACGCCGAAGAGATCCGCACCCTGGCCTGGCAACGGGCGACCCGCGAAGCGCTGAGCAATCCGGGACTGGCCGCATTGCTGGCGAACCTGCCGCAGCCCACCCACACCGAATTGCCCGATGAAATGCCGCCGCTGGTACTCACACGCATCCGCTCAAGCCGGGGCGAGTTGAGCTTTCTGTCGACCTTCACCACCTTCGGCATGCCTCAGGACATCACCCTGACCTCGTTGCGTATCGAGCATCTGATTCCTGCGGACGACGCAACCTGGCAGGTGATGCGCGGCGCCTACGCCGATTATGCCGCGCTGGTTTTGTGAAATACCTGTACGTAGACTGCGCAGATACCACAACTGAAGGCGGCGAAGAAAACGTCATGCAAGTTACCGAAGTCTCCATTGCCCAATTGCGCGCTGCGCTTGAATCCGGCCAGACCACCGCGGTTAAACTGGTCAAGGCTTACCTGGCCCGGATCGATGCCTACGACGGCCCGCAGACCGCCACCGCGTTGAACGCGGTGGTGGTGCGCAACCCGCGAGCCCTTGAAGAAGCCGAGGCGTCCGATGCGCGCCGCGCCAAGGGCGAAACCCTGGGGCCATTGGACGGTATTCCCTACACCGCCAAAGACAGCTACCTGGTCAAAGGCCTGACCGCGGCCTCCGGCAGCCCGGCGTTTGCCAGGCTCGTTGCGCATCGCGACGCCTTCACCATCGAACGCCTGCGGGCCGGCGGCGCGATCTGCCTGGGCAAGACCAATATGCCGCCGATGGCCAATGGCGGCATGCAGCGCGGTGTGTATGGCCGCGCCGAAAGCCCCTACAACGCCCGCTACCTCACCGCGCCGTTTGCCTCCGGCTCCTCGAATGGCGCTGGCACCGCAACGGCGGCCAGCTTTGCCGCGTTCGGTCTGGCGGAAGAAACCTGGTCGAGCGGACGTGGCCCGGCGTCCAACAATGGCCTGTGCGCCTATACCCCGTCGCGCGGGGTGATTTCGGTGCGCGGCAACTGGCCGCTGACCCCGACCATGGACGTGGTGGTGCCGTTCGCGCGCACCATGGCCGACCTGCTGGAAGTGCTCGACGTGGTGGTCGCCGAAGACCCGGACACCCGTGGCGACCTGTGGCGCCTGCAACCCTGGGTGCCGATCCCCAGCGTTGCCTCGGTGCGCCCGGCTTCTTATGCCGAGCTGGCTGTCGGCACTAAAGCCCTCGCCGGTAAACGCTTCGGCGTGCCACGCATGTACATCAATGCCGACCCCGACGCCGGCACCAGCGAACACCCCGGCATCGGCGGGCCGACCGGGCAGAAGATCAACACCCGCGCCAGCGTGATCGACTTGTGGCAAGCCGCGCGCCAGGCGCTGGAGGCTGCCGGCGCCAACGTCATTGAAGTGGACTTCCCGCTGGTGTCCAACTGCGAAGGCGACCGTCCCGGCGCGCCGACGGTATTTACCCGTGGTTTGGTGTCCAAGGAATTCCTGCACGATGAGTTATGGGAACTGTCAGCCTGGGCGTTCGACGACTTCCTGCGCGCCAACAACGACCCGGCGCTCAACCGCCTGGCGGACGTGGACGGCCCGCAGATTTTCCCCCACGACCCCGGCACCCTGCCCAACCGTGAAGACGACCTCGCCGCCGGCATGGACGAGTACGTGCGCATGGCGCAGCGCGGCATCACGCCGTGGAACGATATCAGCAGCCTTCCCGACGGCCTGCACGGCCTGGAGCAAACCCGGCGCATCGACCTGGAAGACTGGATGGACACACTGGGTCTGGACGCGGTGCTCTTCCCCACCGTCGCCGACGTCGGCCCGGCGGACGCCGACGTGAACGAAGCCAGCGCCGACATTGCCTGGAGCAACGGCATCTGGGTGGCCAACGGCAACCTCGCCATCCGCCACCTGGGCGTGCCCACCGTCACCGTGCCGATGGGCGTGATGGCGGATATCGGCATGCCGGTGGGGCTGACGTTTGCCGGGCGTGCTTATGATGATTCGGCGTTGTTGCGTTTTGCGGCGGCGTTTGAAGCGACCGGCAGCAAGCGCCTGGTGCCACCGCGCACACCGCCGTTGGCAGAGGAATAAACGCGATTCGCAGGTGTGCGGGCTTGCCTGCGATGGGCAGGGGTATCTACACAGGTTTGAGTGGATCTCAAATCAGCTGCTATAGGGCACGGCAATCAACAGGATTGCCGTACCGTGGGTCAGCGTTGACGCCAGCACACCGTAGCGCATACACACCAAGGCGCAGGCCACCCCCTCCATCAGGGTAAATAGCAACACTGGCAACCCCAACTGAGTAACACTCAGCGCCAGGAAGGCATGGCAAGCCGCGAAGGCCACGCCACTGATCAAGACAGCCCTGAGAGGTTTCATCTGCTGCTCCAGATAGCCCTGCAAAAAACCGCGAAACAGCACCTCTTCCAACGCGTTGGCGCCATAGGCCAGCACCACCATGCCGGGCAACCACGCCCAGTAACCGGGGATCGCCGCGCCATCGATCGCCTGATAAAGCCGCAGCGGCGCGCCAATCAGACAGCCGACCGCCAGGCCAACCACCACGCCTGCCAGTCCACGCCCTTTGACCCACACAACCAGTCGCCACAATTCGGGCGCCACCCCTGCAAGCAATACAATCAATAGCAGCGCCAGACAACCCAATGCGCCCAACACAAGGGTATTGGCCGAAAAGGCGATCTCTAGGTCGCTGCCGAGCGCCCACAGCCCCAACGGCGTCATCGCATCGCGCATCAGCACAAACGCCGCCAGCAAGATCAGGATACGCATCGCCGCCAATGAGCGTGGCGTAAGCGCCCACCACACGCCAAATAACAGCAGGCCAGGCAGCAGATGAAGAAGGTAGTTGACCAGCACGCCGAGGGCGGACGTCATCACGCCCCTGAGTCCGCATTGCGACGTAGCCACTCATCCACCACGTCACCCATCGTCTTGGGCGTTTCGTCGCGAATCCACGCCATGAACGGGCGGTCGAATTTGAACGTGGGGCCACAGTGCAAAAGCATGAAGCGGCGTACGTTCTGGGTGTTTTTATAGTCAGGGGTCACCGGCGTGGCGCGGGTGATGGGGTTGCTGTGCCAGTCAAAATCCATTTGTGTGCTCGGGCAGTTTTAATCTCGGCGCTAGCATAGCCAGTGGCCAGGTCGCCAGGAAGTCCCAACACTGGATTTGATGAAATCCCTCAGCGTGTTGAGACATCGTATAAGAATAAAAATCGCGCCTTTACCGGTTATTTCAAATTTTTCTTTCCTTCCTACAATAAAATATTGCATGGTTGTACGACGACTAAAACGGTCGCACACCCCAACAACAATAAGGAACCCTCCATGCAAAATGTCAAAGCGCTGATCGGTTTTCTGTGCCTGTTCAGCGGCTACGTGGCCGCCGCTCCTGCCGATCAAGACGTCGCCCAAGCGGTCGACCACCTGACCCAAGCCATGCTGCATAAAGACATCAAACAGCTGCAGGCCCTCACCGCCGAGAAGCTCACTTACGGCCACTCCAGCGGCAAGATCCAGAACAAACAGGAGTTCATTGCCGATATCGAGACCGGTCGCAGTGGCTTCAAGACCCTGGAAATGCAAAAACAGACCATCACCCTGCAAGGCGATACCGCCCTGGTGCGCAACCACTTTCACGCCCAGGCGGTAAACAGTGGCGTCGAAGTGCCCACCGACATCGAGAACTTTCAGGTGTGGCAGAAGCAGAAAGGCCACTGGCTGTTGATCGGACGCCAGGCGTTCAAATTCTGATCGCCAGCGGGCTCACCACGCCACCCCTTGGCGCACCTTGAGCAACGCCCCGCGCAGCGCCGGCATGTCCACCGAGCCCAGGGCCAGACGCAATGCGTGGGGCACATGGGCCGAGACGGCGAATGGCTCGGCGGTGGACACGCACACCCCCTCGCGCTGCAGGGCCATGGCGACTTGATCGGCGCGGGCGTCCTCCGCCAACGGCAGCCACAAAAAGTAGGATGACGGGTGGCTGATGTACGTCAACCCCTTCAGTACCTGCGCCGCCAACGCCTGACGCGCCTGGGCGTCCTGGCGCTTTTGCGCCTCCAACTGCGCCACGGTGCCATCTTCGAGCCAGGCCACCGCAATGGCACTCATCACACCAGGCACGTTCCAGGTGGTGGCCATGATCGCGCGCTCGAGCTGTTTTACCCAGGCAATCGGCGCGGCGACAAACCCCACCCGCAGCCCGGTGGCGACACTCTTCGACAACCCGCCCACATACACCGTGCGCTCCGGTGCCAGACTCGCCAACGGTGGCGGTGCGTCTTCGGCCAGAAACGCGTAAGCCGCGTCCTCGATGATCATCAGGTTATGCTGACGGGCGATGGCGACCAGTCGTTCGCGCTGCGCCAGGCCCATGACCCAGCCCAATGGATTGTGCAAGGTCGGCATGCTGTACACCGCGCGCACCGGGCGCTTGCGACACAGGGCGTGCAGGCAATCCAGGTCCGGGCCCTGGGCGGTCACGGGGATGGCGACGATTTCCAGCTGCAGGGTCTCGGCCAGCACCTTGAACCCCGAATACGTCAACGCGTCCACGGCGACCACATCCCCCGGCTTGAGCAGCGCCATCAAGGTGACCGCCAAACCATGCTGGGCGCCGCCGACCACCAGCACCTGCGCGGCCTCCACGGTCAGGCCCCGGCATGACAAGTGCCGCGCCATCGCCGCTCGCTCATGCAAGCGACCGGCATGGGGTTGATAACGCAGCAGTGCCTCCAGGTCGCCGGACAGCGCCAACTGGCGCAACGCCGTGCGCAGTAGCTCGGCCTGGCCCGGCAACGAGGGGTAATTAAAGTTGAGGTCGAGCATGCCGGCCGCCACCGCCATTTGCCCACTGCCCTGCCCCGGCGGCAACGAGATCTCGCGCACAAAGGTGCCACGCCCGATTTCGCCGCTGACCAGGCCCATGGCCGCCAGCTCCGTGTATACGCGACTGGCGGTGACCAGAGCCAGGCCATGCTCGGCCGCCAATTGGCGATGGGTGGGCAGACGCGTGCCGGCGGGCGTTTGCCCCGAGCGGATGGCTTCGGCAAAAGAGTCAACCAGCCGTTTGTAACGGGCGCGGGGCATGGGCGCTGTATCCATGACAATTTTTTGATTGTCTTAATCTTCAATCCTAGGATGGCTCTTACGCAATCTTTTCTTATTTCGGACGCCCACCATGGAACGCACCTCCCCCATCGGCAGCCTGGACAGCAGCACCCAGGGTTGGATCAACGGTTTTATCGGCGTGCTGATTTTCAGCGGCTCGCTGCCCGCGACACGCCTGGCCGTGATGGAGTTCGACCCGGTATTCCTCACCCTGATCCGCGCCACCATCGCCGCCGTGCTGGGGCTGCTTGTGCTGTGGCTGTTCAAGCAGAAGCGTCCCGCACGCCGTCAATGGGGCCCGCTGGTGATCGTATCCCTCGGCGTGGTGATCGGTTTCCCGCTGCTCACCGCCCTGGCGCTGCAATACGTGACCTCCGCGCACTCCATCGTGTTCATCGGTTTGCTCCCCCTGGCCACCGCGCTCTTTGGCGTACTGCGCGGCGGCGAGCGGCCACGTCCGGTGTTCTGGCTGTTTTCGATACTGGGCAGCGCACTGGTGATGGGTTACGCGGTCGCACAGGGCTTGAGCGCCGCGCCCGCCGGCGATCTATTGATGCTGTTGGCGGTGCTGGTGTGCGGCTTGGGGTACGCCGAGGGCGCCACGCTGTCACGCAGCCTGGGCGGCTGGCAAGTGATCTGCTGGGCGCTGGTGGTGTCGCTGCCGGTGGTGCTGCCGCTGAGCCTGGTGCTGGCACCGTCCGACTTTACCGGCATCAGCCTGCCGGCCTGGCTCAGCCTGGCTTATGTAGCCTTGTTCAGCATGCTGATCGGCTTTGTGTTCTGGTACCGTGGGCTGGCTCAGGGCGGCATTGCCGCCGTTGGCCAGTTGCAATTGCTGCAACCGTTCTTCGGCCTGGCGCTGGCGGCGGGCCTGCTGCACGAACAGGTGAGCCTGGGCATGGTACTGGTGACGGTTGCCGTGATCGGCTGCGTGGCCGGCGCCAAGCACTTCGCCCGCTAGCGCTGTGGCGCAACCATCTTGAACTTGATGCGGATGTCGTTGGAGACCACGCTGTTACCGGCCCACTCCCCCTCGCCGATCTTGAAGTCGCCACGTTTAAGGATCAGTTCGCCGTCAAAGACACCGATGCCATCCTGCTCCTTGAGCAGCACCTGCACATCCACCGGGCGCGTGGTGCCCTTGATGGTCAGGTTGCCGCTGATACGGAAGCGGTTTCCCCCCAGCGCCTTGACCCCGGTGGATTCATACACGCCCACCGGATAGGTCGCCGTATCGAACCAGGACGGGCGTTGCAGGGTGTCATTGGCCTCGTCACTGCCCGCATTGATGCTGGCGAGCTGAATCTTGAGCACTGCATGCGCCGCCTCCGGTTTCTGGGTGTCGAAGGTCAACGTGCCGTCGAACTGGCCGAACGTGCCGTACACGCGCTGCCCCAATTGCTTGTAGGTAAAGCTGATTTGACTGGCGGCGGGGTTGACGTCCTTGTACTCCACGGCCTGAGCGTTGGCGATACAAGCCAAAGCCAGGGCAAGCGCTAAAATTCGACGTTTCATGCACCGCTCCGCAAAAGGTTGACTGTATTCCCATCAGGCGCTCGTCCTGCTAAACAGAGTAGCCACTCACCACCACAAGGACTTTGCATGCACGTCCCGTCCCTACAAGACATCACCGCCCCGGAAGGCATTTGCTTCGGCTGCGGCGGCAGCAACCCCCACGGCCTGCACCTCAAGAGCCGCTGGGATGAAGACCGCATCCACGTCATCGCCGAGTACCAACCCGACGCCCAGTACACCGGCTGGCCGGACCTGGTCTATGGCGGCCTGATCGCCATGCTGGTGGATTGCCATTCCAACTGGACCGCCATGGCCTGCCATTACCAGGCCGAACACCGCGAACCCGGCAGCCTGCCGCGTATCGATTGCGTCACCGGTAACCTGGGCATCAAATTCATCAAGCCCACCCCCATGGGCGTCCCCCTGACCCTGCGCGCGCGGGTCGACGGCGACGTGGGGCGCAAAAGCCGCGTGATCTGCGAGGTATACGCGGGCGACGTGCTCACCGCAATCGGCGATTCGGTGTTCGTGCGCGTCGACACCGGGCAACTGGCCGCCGCCGCCCATGGCCGTAACGGCTGAACCTGGTCTACATTGATGGGCACCGCCAATCGAGGACTGCACCGATGACTCGTCTCACCGCGAAGGACTTTGCCCCCGAACTGCTGGAACTCTACGACGGCTACGCCCACGGCAAGCTCAGCCGGCGCGAGTTTCTCGACCGCGCGGCATTGTTCACCTTCGGCGGCCTGACCGCCTCGGCACTGCTGGCGGCGCTGAGCCCCAACTATGCCCTGGCCGAGCAGGTGAAATTCACCGACCCGGACATTGTCGCCGACTACATCACCTACCCCTCGCCCAAAGGTAACGGCACGGTACGCGGCTATCGGGTGCGTCCGGCCAAGGCTGCGGGTAAGTTGCCGGCGGTGGTGGTGGTCCACGAAAACCGTGGCTTGAATCCGTATATCGAAGACGTCGCCCGACGCCTGGCCAAGGCCGGGTTTATCGCCCTGGCCCCCGACGGCCTGACCTCGGTCGGCGGCTACCCCGGCAACGATGAAAAAGGCGTGGCGCTGCAACAGACCGTCGACCCCACCAAACTGATGAACGACTTCTTCGCGGCCATCGAATGGCTGATGCAGCACGACAGCAGCACCGGCAAAGTCGGCATCACCGGCTTCTGCTACGGCGGCGGCGTGACCAACGCGGCGGCGGTGGCCTATCCTGAGCTGGGCGCGGCCGTTTCGTTCTATGGGCGCCAGCCGCAGGCCCAGGACGTGCCGCGGATCAAGGCGCCGATCATGCTGCACTTCGGCGAGTTGGACACACGGATCAACGAAGGCTGGCCGGCCTATGAGCAAGCGTTGAAAGCGGCAGGCACGACCTATGAGGCATTCATCTACAAGGGCGCCAATCATGGGTTCCATAATGATTCGACGCCGCGCTATGACGAAGCGGCGGCGAACCTGGCCTGGGAGCGCACACTGGGCTGGTTTCGCAAATACCTGAGCTAAAGCGAACACGATTCCAGCAACCAGTCCTTGAAAGCCGCCATCGCGGGCGTCTGCGTCCGCGACTGAAGGCGCGTCAACCAATAGCTGCCCGTGGTAATAGTCACATCGAACGGTTGGCGAATCACATCGGTGGACAGCTGCCGGGTGAACATCATTGCTGGCGCCAACGCCACGCCGATCCCTTGCAACGCCGCTTCCATCATTGCCAACGAGGAATCAAACACGATGCTGCGCGGCATCACGGTATCGGCGGGCAACCCGGCGGCCTGGAACCACAGGTTCCACTCATCGGCGCGGTAAGAGCGTAGCAAGGTGTGTTTCAACAGGTCATCCGCCGTGCGCAGTTGCTCGGCGATTGACGGCACGCAGAGCACGCTCAACGGCGCCACCAACAGTTGGCAGGCGTCAGTGCCGTGCCAGGCGCCAGCGCCGAAACGGATCGCGTAATCCAAGCCTTCGGCAGCCACGTCCACACGGTTGTTATGGGTGGACAGACGCAGATCGATAAACGGGTTGCGACTGTGGAAATCCGGCAGGCGCGGCAGCAACCAGCCCACCGCGAAGGTGCCGACCGCGCCCACGCTGAGCACCTCCCGATAATGCCCGCCTTCGAACTGGTCTAAGGTGTTGGTGATGCGGTCGAAAGACTCGTGTACCACCGGCAGCAGGGTTTCGCCTTCACGGGTCAGCATCAGCCCCCTGGGCAAACGCTTGAACAGGATGACATTCAACTGCGCCTCCAGGCTCTTGACCTGATGGCTGACCGCCGCCTGGGTCACACACAGTTCGATGGCCGCCCGAGTAAAGCTCAGATGCCGGGCCGAGGCTTCGAATGCCCGCAGGGCATTGAGGGGCAGATGGGATCGCAGCATGTCTTAACCTTAGTTTTTCTAATGACTGGTGCGAGATATCATCGGTTGTCGAAGGGTCGCACTCTGCCTAGATTTGCGTCGTTCGCGAAGACCTTGGTCATCGGCCCGTCACTTATATGGAAGCCAGATTGTATGTACGAAAAATCCTTTATCAATGCACGAACCGTCCTTTTTTCAGCGCTTTTACTCGGTGCCGGGTCTTGCGTCGCCGCCACCGACCTGCGTGCGGTCGTGGACAATAACGTCGAACCACTGATGCAGCAACAAGGCATCGCCGGCCTGTCCGTCGCCGTGATGAACAAGGGTCAAGTGCAATACTTTAACTACGGCGTAGCCTCCAGGGACACCCGGCACCCCGTCAGCCAGGACACACTGTTCGAAATCGGCTCGGTCAGCAAAACGTTCACGGCAACCCTCGGCGGTTATGCCCAGGCCACCGGCAAACTCAAGCTATCGGACAAGGCCAGCGAGCACTTGGCCGCCTTGAAAGGCAGTGCCTTCGACCAGATCAGCCTGCTGCAACTGGCCACTTACACCCCCGGCGGCCTGACCTTGCAATTTCCCGACTCGGCCGACAGCGCCGATCGCATGCTCAACTACTTCCAGCACTGGAAACCCACCTACGCGCCCGGCGCGCAGCGCCTGTATTCCAACCCGAGCATCGGCCTGTTCGGCTACCTGGCGGCGCAAAGCATGGGCCAGCCGTTCAGGGTTGCCATGGAGAAGACCCTGCTGCCAAGGCTGGGCCTGAAGAGCACCTATGTCAGCGTCCCCGCCGACAAGGCCGGGCTGTATGCCCAGGGCTATGACAAGCACCAGAAGCCGGTGCGCGTAAGCCCTGGTGCACTGGACAGCGAAGCCTATGGCCTCAAAACCAGCGCCCAGGACCTGGCGCACTACGTGATGGTCAACATGCACCCCGACACGCTGGAAAAACCCTTGCAGCAGGCCATCGACACCACCCACACCGGTCATTACACCGTCAACGACATGACCCAGGCCCTGGGCTGGGAGTACTACCCTTACCCGATCACGTTGCAAGCGTTGACCGACGGTAACTCGACACCCATGGCGATGGAGCCGCACAAGGCCAGCTGGCTGGCCAAACCCCAGGTGCAGCCCGCTAACGTGCTGTTCAACAAAACCGGGTCTACCGGTGGCTTTGGTGCCTACGTAGCGTATGTCCCGAGCAAGGACATCGGCGTGGTCATCCTGGCGAACAAGAACTACCCGAATGCCGAGCGGGTGAAGGTGGCGCATGCAATCCTGAGTGCGCTGGACCAATAAGCCGCTACCTGAGGATGCACTTGTAGTAATCGTCTTCAGGTTCAGGCTGGGAGTGGATATCACGGATAAACCCTTCCAGCCGCTGGGTGTTGCGCTTGGCAAAGTGCCGTCGAATGAGGTCCAGGCTCTGGAGTAACTGGTCGTATTCGCCTTCCATCCCGGATCAACATCGCACCTATCGATGAGCCCCTCACGCCGTAGACGCTGCAGTCAGCTATAAACCGAGGCAATTCACGGGCTGACGGATCGTCCATTAATGCGCATACGCCCACGTCATCCGAAACGACGCCCCGCCCCATTCCGAATCCAGCACGCACACCTGCCCGCCGTGCCATTGCGACACCCGCTGCACCAGGGCCAGGCCCAGGCCAAAGCCGCCGGTGCGACGGTCGCGGCTGGCGTCCAGGCGCATGAAGGGTTGGAAAATTTTCGTTCGGCCCTCCTCGGGCACGCCGGGGCCGTCGTCGCAGACACGGACCTCATAACCACTGCCAAACCTGATCAGCGACACATCCACGCGACGTTCGGCGTAACGGATGGCATTGCGCAGCAGGTTGATCACCGCTCGCGCCATGAAGCGCGGTTCGATCAGAATGAAATCCACCTCACAGGTACGCAGCGACAGTTGAATCCCCGCCGCCTCTGCCTCCAGGGCTACGCTGCCGATCACGCTGTCGAGCCAGCTATGGGCTTCTATGCGCTCGCGGGTGACCTGGGTAGCGCCGCGTTCCAGGCTGGCGTATGTCAGCAGCTCCGAGACCATTTCTTCCAGCTCGCCCAGGTCGGCGTACATGTCGGCAATCAGCGCGCCGCGTTGGCGCGGGTCGGTCTGTTGCTTGAGCTGGTCAAGCTCGAACGACAGACGCGCAATCGGCGTGCGCAGTTCGTGGGACACCGCGTTGGTCAGCTCACGCTGGTTGGCGATCAGGTTTTCGATGCGTTCGGCCATCTGGTTGAAGTGTCCGGCCAGCTCGCGCACGGTGGAGCGGCGCGCCAGCAGGATGCGCGACCCCAAGTCGTTGTCGCCGAAACGCTGTGCGGCCAGGCGGATGTGCTCCAGGTCGCGCCAGTGCGGACGTACCCAGAAATACAGGACGATCGCCAGGCACACCCCGAGAAAACCATAGGCCCACAGGTACAGCCACTTCGGTTCTTCCGGCAGCTTGATTTCCAGCAACTGCGGGCCACCGTCGATATTGGCCAAAAACTCGTTGAAATCGCCGCGCACCACCAGCAAGCCGTCGCCCAGCAAGGTCTGTTCGCGCTCGGTGAGGGCCTGGCTGTTTGTTGGCACCAGTTTCAGGCGCAGCCCGTAATGGGATTGCAGTTCGGCCAATCGGGCCTGGCGTGCATCGCCAGGCACCGGCCGCAGTTGCTCCACCAGACCATAGGCTGGGCCACGCATGGCTTCGCGGTTATAGGTTTCGTTGGCTTCGGGCAACAGCTCGTCGAAGGTGTAGTTGACCAGCCAGATCGCCCCCGCCAGGCCAAGTGCGAGAATCACATACAGGCGCAGAAACAGGCGCAGCATCTAGACCTCCCACGCAAACGGGTTGAACAGATACCCCTTGCCCCAGACGGTCTTGATGCACACAGGTTCACGCGGGTTGTCGTTGAGCTTGCCACGCAGCTTGCTGATGTACACGTCGACGCTGCGGTTAAGCCCGTCAAAGGCAATACCGCGCATGCGGTTGAGGATGTCGTCGCGCGACAGGAGGGTGCCCGCGTTGCTGGCCAGCAGCCAGAGCAGTTCGAACTCCATGGTGGTCAGGTCGATCGTGTCCTCACCCAGGCTGACCACCCGGCAACTGCGGTCAATGGCCAGCCGCCCGAACGCCAGCGCACCGCGCACGGTCGGCTCCGGCGCCTGGCGGCGTTGCAGCGCACGCAGGCGCGCCAGCAGCACCGGCGGCTTGATCGGCTTGATCACATAGTCATCAGCCCCGGATTCCAGGCCGAGGATATGGTCCAGGTCATCTTCCTTGGCGGTGAGAATCACGATGGGTGTGTCCGACACGCTGCGAATCTCGCGGCACACGTGCAAACCGCTCTGGCCTGGCAACATCAGGTCGAGCACGACGATCTTCGGTTTGAAGTCCAGGAACGCCGCCAAGGCCTCGTCGCCCCGGTGCACCACCCGCACCTCAAAACCATGCTGCGACAGAAAATGCGCGATCAGCCCTGCCAGCTTTTCGTCGTCCTCAACGAGCAGGACCTTGCCCAGACCCAGGTTTTCCATACGTTCTCAGTGTGCAGTCGCGGATTGAAGAGCGGGCATTATAGGTGGCAAGCCGAGCAACTGAATCAACGCTCCGGCAGCAGTCGACGAAGCTTCATGTTTTTAAGAGTTTTTAACAAATGACCTGCAGTTTTTAACACCATCCACCGAGCGTTGTATGCGCAAGGCCTGCCTCAGGCCGGCACGCCACTGTGAAAGCGGAACTCGACATCGGGTGACTCGATCAATGTTTGCTCGGCCGCCCTCACCCGCTCGATTACCTGGGCGATATCCCGGGCCTCGCCATACTGGTGGGCCAGCTTCAGGTAACCCTGGAAGTGCCGAGCTTCGCTTTTGAGCAAACCGAAGTAGAACTTGCCGAGCTCTTCGTCCAAATGCGGCACCAGCGCCTCGAAGCGCTCGCAACTGCGCGCTTCGATAAAGGCGCCGACTACAAGGGTATCCACCAGCTTCACCGGTTCGTGGCTGCGCACCACTTTGCGCAAACCCGAGGCATAACGGCTGGCATGCAGCTGGCGCAGCTCGATCTTGCGCTTTTTCAGCAGGCGCATGACTTGCTCGTGGTGCACCAGTTCTTCGCGGGCCAGGCGCGACATCATATTGATCAGGTCGACATGGCCATGGTACTTGGCAATCAGGCTCAGGGCGGTGCTGGCGGCCTTGAATTCGCAATTCTTGTGGTCGAGCAGCAGGGTTTCCTGATCGGCCAGCGCGGCCTGGACCCAGGCGTCGGGGGTGCGGCAACCGAGGAATTCGTGGATTTCGGGCAGGTTCATCGGGCTCACGGGCAAAGGATCACAAAAGGCCGGCGATTATACCGACCACGCGGCAGACCACCAGCCACCGGCCTTGATGTGCATCAACATGACGCGCGGCGAGCAGCAACTATAGTTATTCCACGCCCCCCCTTTTGGAGATCCCGACCATGCAAGCCATCCGCAGCATCCTGGTGGTCATCGAACCCGAGCATTCAGAAAGCCTGGCCCTCAAACGCGCCAAGTTGATTGCCGGGGTGACCGGTGCACACCTGCACTTGCTGGTCTGCGACAAGCAGCATGAGCATTCGGCGCTGTTGAGCCTGCTCAAGGCCGGTTTGCAGGAGGACGGTTACAGCGTGACCACCGAGCAGGCATGGAATGACAGCCTGCATGAAACCATCATCGATGTGCAGCAGGCTGAAGGTTGCGGCCTGGTGATCAAGCAGCACTTCCCCGACAGCCCGTTGAAAAAGGCGTTGCTGACGCCGGCGGACTGGAAGCTGTTGCGTTATTGCCCGACGGCAGTGCTGTTGGTCAAGACCGCCACGCCCTGGGCCGGCGGGGTCATCCTGGCGGCGATCGACGTGGGCAACACCGACGGTGAGCACCGCTCGCTGCACAACTCGATCATTGATCACGGCTTTGATATCGCCAGCCTGGCCAAGGCGCAGTTGCACGTGATCAGCGCCCATCCGTCGCCGATGCTGTCGGCGGCGGACCCGACGTTTCAACTCAAGGAAACCATCGAGGCGCGTTATCGCGAGCAGTGCAGAGCGTTCCAGGCCGAGTTCGACGTGGATGACAGCCACTTGCATATCGAGGAAGGTCCGGCGGATGTGCTGATTCCCTTTGCGGCGCACAAATACCAGGCGGCCGTCACCATCATCGGCACCGTGGCGCGCACCGGCCTGACCGGCGCATTGATCGGCAATACGGCGGAAGTGGTGCTCGACAAGGTAGAAGGCGACGTGCTGGTGCTCAAGCCGCAGACGCTGATGGATCACTTGGAAGAGCTGGCAACCAAGGCCTGACGCTGATCCCCAAAACAATGAAGATCAATATGTGGGAGCAAGCCCTCTCCCCCATTCTGGACTTGTGTTGTCAGTCTGCGAGCGCATCTCTCAGAAACCCCGGCGCGATATAGCGCTGGTAATGCGCCTCGGACAGGATAAAGAACTCACGATCGATGGCATCGCGCAGGTCCGGCAAGGTCCAATCACGAAACTCCGGCAGCAGCACCATGCCATAGGCTTCCAGGTTGGAGATCACCCGTGCGCCCCGGGCGATCAACTGGTACGCCCAGCAATACTCGGACTGGTGCGGCACGAAGCGGATCTTGCGCTGTTCCAATTGGCTACGCAGGGTTCTCGGGTCAAAAATCTCCACTTTGCCGGCCATCACCTGCACCAACAGCTGCTCCAACCGCAGCCACACCGCGCGTTTTTCCTCTTCGCCATAGCCATTCCACTGGACCACTTCATGGTGGAAACGCTTGCAACCACGGCACACAAGATCGCCGTAAACCGTGGAGCACAGGCCGACGCAGGGGGTCTTGATGGTTTGGTTGGGCATGGGCAACGACACGCAAATCAGCGAAACAGTGTGCCATGTTAGCCCTTTGTCTAAGGTTGATCATCCAGCAAACTTGCGGTGGCAACTTACCTTTAGAATTTTTTTGCCGTAGAATCATCCGGCCTTGTAAGGCGCCAATAATCCGCTGGAAGCTGTTTTCAAAGCGTCACGAGCACAGTCGTTCCTTCAGAACGGTATTGGCGCGGGTTTGACCCCGGCAGGTCAAAAACCGCGCCAACCCTCATCAGCTCCGTTCTGCAGGCGTAAAACTTTGAAAGCAGCTTCTGTGAGGAATGCCGGCAGCGCTGGCTTTGCGGCCCAAAAAGCCCCCGAGCGCATGCGTGCCGTTCATTTCTGGATGAGCGTCCCGTGGGACCACTGATGAGGGTAATAACTGTGCTTGAAGCCTACCGCAAACATATCGAAGAGCGTGCAGCACTGGGTATCGTTCCCCAGCCGCTTAATGCCGAACAAACCGCAGGCCTGGTCGAGCTGCTGAAAAATCCTCCGGCTGGCGAAGAAGAATTCCTCGTTGACCTGATCACCAACCGCATTCCACCAGGTGTTGACGAAGCTGCCTACGTCAAGGCCGGTTTCCTGTCCGCCCTGGCCAAGGGCGAAGCCACTTCCCCCCTGCTCGACAAGAAACGCGCCGTTGAACTGCTGGGCACCATGCAAGGTGGCTACAACATCGTGACGTTGGTCGAGCTGCTGGACGACGCCACGCTGGCGCCTGTCGCCGCCGCCCAACTCAAGCACACCCTGCTGATGTTCGATGCGTTCCACGACGTGGCTGAAAAAGCCCGCAACGGCAACGAACACGCCAAAGGCGTGATCCAGTCCTGGGCTGACGGCGAGTGGTTCCGCAACCGCCCAACCCTGGCCGACAAGATCAGCCTGCGCGTGTTCAAGGTCACCGGCGAAACCAACACCGACGACCTGTCCCCTGCCCCGGACGCCTGGTCCCGCCCCGACATCCCGCTGCACGCCCTGGCCATGCTGAAAATGGCCCGCGAAGGCATCGTACCGGACGAGCAAGGCAAGACCGGCCCGATGAAGCAGATCGAAGAGATGCGCGGCCAAGGCTTCCCGATCGCCTACGTCGGTGACGTGGTCGGTACCGGTTCGTCGCGTAAATCGGCGACCAACTCCGTACTGTGGTTCTTCGGCGACGACGTCCCTTACGTGCCGAACAAGCGCGCCGGCGGCTTCTGCTTCGGCAGCAAGATCGCGCCAATCTTCTACAACACCATGGAAGATGCCGGCGCACTGCCGATCGAATTCGACGTGACCAACATGAACATGGGCGACGTGATCGACCTGTACCCGCATGCTGGCAAAGTCTGCAAACACGGCACCGACGAAGTCCTGACCACCTTCGAAATGAAAACCCCGGTGCTGCTGGACGAAGTCCGCGCCGGCGGCCGTATCCCGCTGATCATCGGCCGTGGCCTGACCGACAAGGCTCGCGCCGAGCTGGGTCTTGGCCCTACCGACCTGTTCAAGCTGCCTGAAGCGCCTGTCGACACCGGCAAAGGCTTCACCCTGGCGCAAAAAATGGTCGGCAAGGCCTGCGGTCTGCCGGAAGGCAAAGGCGTTCGCCCAGGTACTTACTGCGAACCGAAGATGACCACCGTGGGCTCCCAGGACACCACCGGTCCGATGACCCGTGATGAACTCAAAGACCTGGCGTGCCTGGGCTTCTCGACAGACCTGGTGATGCAGTCCTTCTGCCACACTGCGGCCTATCCGAAGCCGATCGACGTGACCACCCACCACACCCTGCCTGACTTCATCATGACCCGTGGCGGTGTATCGCTGCGTCCAGGCGACGGCATCATCCACAGCTGGCTGAACCGCATGCTGCTGCCGGACACCGTCGGCACCGGTGGCGACTCCCACACCCGTTTCCCGATGGGCATCTCGTTCCCGGCCGGTTCCGGTCTGGTCGCGTTCGCCGCAGCCACTGGCGTAATGCCACTGGACATGCCGGAATCGATCCTGGTGCGCTTCAAAGGCAAAATGAAGCCTGGCATCACCCTGCGTGACCTGGTTCATGCCATTCCTTACTACGCGATCCAATCGGGTCTGTTGACCGTAGAAAAGAAAGGCAAGAAAAACGCCTTCTCCGGCCGCATCCTGGAGATCGAAGGCCTGAACGACCTGACGTTGGAACAGGCTTTCGAGCTCTCCGACGCCTCGGCCGAACGTTCGGCCGCCGGTTGCACCATCAAGCTGTCCAAAGAGTCCGTGACCGAGTACCTGAACTCCAACATCACCCTGCTGCGCTGGATGATCGGCGAAGGCTACGGCGATGCACGTACCCTGGAACGTCGTGCTCAAGCGATGGAAGCCTGGGTAGCCAACCCTGAGCTGATGGAAGCCGATGCCGACGCCGAATACGCCGAAGTCATCGAAATCGACCTGGCGGAAATCAACGAGCCGATCCTCTGCGCGCCAAACGACCCGGACGACGCCCGTCTGCTGTCCAGCGTTGCCGGCGAGAAGATCGACGAAGTGTTCATCGGTTCGTGCATGACCAACATCGGTCACTTCCGCGCTGCCGGTAAGTTGCTGGAACAGGTCAAGGGTCAGCTGCCAACCCGTCTGTGGCTGTCGCCGCCGACCAAGATGGATGCTCACCAACTGACCGAAGAAGGCTACTACGGCATCTACGGCAAGGCCGGCGCACGCATGGAAATGCCGGGCTGCTCGTTGTGCATGGGTAACCAGGCACGTGTTGAGCCGAATTCGACCGTGGTGTCGACCTCGACCCGTAACTTCCCGAACCGTCTGGGTGATGGCGCGAACGTCTACCTGGCCTCGGCCGAGCTGGCGGCAGTCGCCTCCACTCTGGGTCGCCTGCCGACCGTCGAAGAGTACATGGGCTACGCGGCCAAGCTGGACACCATGGCCAGCGACGTCTACCGCTACCTGAACTTCGACCAGATCGCCGAGTTCCGCAAGATCGCTGCAAGCGCCAACATCCCGGTGATTCAAGCCTAAGGTGTTGATGTGAGGAACGCCGCGTATCGCAAGGTACGCGGCGTTTTTTTATGCCTGGAATACAGTGTGATATCAACACAAAAACAACTGTATGCAGTCAGGCAGACCGCACCGGGGCTCAAGCAATAAACGAATACACCAACGCCGTAATCGCCACCAGGCCGACTGCAGTGACAAACACATTCGACGCCTGCCCACGGTACTTGGCCATGGCCGGTACTTTACGAATGGCGTACATCGGCATCAGGAACAGGATCGACGCGATAATCGGGCCGCCAAGGGTCTCGATCATGCCCAGGATGCTTGGGTTGAGCGTGGCCACGATCCAGCACACCACCAGCATGAACGCAGCGGTCATACGGTCCAGCGTCTTCGGTGCAGGACGACGGCCACTCTTGAGCACCAGGCCCTTGAGGCCTTCACTGGCGCCGATGTAGTGACCCAGGAACGACTTGGCAATCGCCACGAATGCAATCAACGGCGCGGCAAACGCGATGGTCGGGTTGTTGAAATGGTTGGCCAGGTACGACAGGATCGACAGGTTCTGCGCCTTCGCTTCGGCCAGTTGTGCCGGCGACAGGGTCAGTACGCAACTGAACACGAAAAACAGCACCATCACCACCATCAACAGGTGCGCACGGGACAGGATCTGCGAGCTGCGCTCATCGGCGTGGGCGCCGTACTGGCGCTTCTGGTCAACCGCGAAGGCCGAGATGATCGGCGAGTGGTTGAACGAAAACACCATTACCGGAATTGCCAGCCACAGCGTATTGAGCAACGCCGAAGGCGCCGGGACCACGCTGGCCGTGCTGAGGATGCCGCCATTCCAATGCGGCACCAGGTACACGGCGAGGAACAGCAGCGCAACGATAAACGGGTACACCATCAGGCTCATGGCCTTGACGATCACTTGCTCGCCGCACCGCACCACCGCCAGCAGGCCGAGGATCAGCACGAACGACAGGATCGCCCGTGGCGGCGGCAGGATGTGCAGCTGGTGTTCCATGAAACTGCCGACGGTGTTGGTCAGCGCCACGCTGTAGATCAGCAGGATCGGGAAAATCGCAAAAAAGTACAGCAAGGTGATCAGCGCACCGGCCTTGATGCCGAAGTGCTCTTCGACCACGTCGGTAATGTCGGAGCCTTCACGGCCGGACAGAACGAAACGGGTCAGGCCACGGTGGGCAAAGAACGTCATCGGGAACGCCAGCAACGCCAGGACCACCAGTGGCCAGAAGCCCCCCAGGCCCGCGTTGATCGGCAGAAACAGGGTGCCGGCGCCAATGGCGGTGCCGAACAGGCCGAGCATCCAGGTGGTGTCCTGGCGGCTCCAGCTCGAGAGGGTTGCAGGTGTCGTTGCATAGCGTTCGTCGACGCTATTGGCCTGATCATTCATCCGGTCGGATCTCCGCATTTACACGGCCGGGACGAGTCAGAAAAACCTGACAGGCAGCGCCCCGACCATAGAAGGGGCCGGATTGTCCGGGATTCTTTCGAATAAGCAAAGACTTAGCTGAGGAGCGGTGCACCGGTGCAGAGGCTCCAGTGCTGTGCAAAGCGCCGGTAGCGAAGGTGTCTGGCGTTGACAGCGCACTGCCCGTCCCAGCATGATCGGGCCATGAACCTCACTGCGCTGACCCTCACCCGCACCACCACCACGCCCGCTTATGGCGGGTCTCGCGGTGGCTGTGGGTGCTTGAGCTAAACACTTCACAGACAACCCAAGGCCCCGCCAGCAATGGACGGGGCCTTTTTATTGCTCCGCCCATCCGGCAATCAAAAGGAGCAACACCATGGCTGAAGCACTGCTGATCATCGATATGCAAACCGGCTTGTACGAAGGGCCGGACAAACCCTTTGAACGTGAACGCGTGCTGGGCATCATCAACCGGCTGATCCTGGGTGCCCGCCGCGCAGGCGCGCCGATATTCGTCGCGCGACACACCGGCCCGGCAGGCTCGCCCCTGGAGGCAGGCAGCCCGCTCTGGCAGGTGTGGCATGAACTTGAGGTGGACGAGGACCGAGACCACTTGTTCAATAAAACCCGCCCCAATTGCTTCCAGGGCACCGACCTGGCGCAGCAACTGCGCACATGCGGGGTAACGGCGTTGGTCATCGCCGGGATGAAAACCCAGTTCTGCATAGACACGACCTGCCGCGCGGCGGCAGAGCTGGGATTCACCGTGCGCCTGCCCGAGGACGCTCATACCTGCATGGACACTGCGGCGCTGAAGGCCGAGGCGATTATCGAGCATCACAACGCCACCCTGGCGGGGGCATTCGTCCAGCGTGTAAAAGCACTGGATGTCTGGCCCTGACTCAGCCAACCAGCAGGTCGGGGGCCAGTACCTCGACCAGCCTTTGCGACAAGGCCGTCGTGGTGAGCATTCGATACGACGCTTCGTTCTCATTGCGAAAGTTTTGCATGATCGACTCCATGTAACGGTCTGCGTCGCTTAAGGTCAGGGCCTGGTGCTCGATCCTGGCCATCTCCAGCGCCGCTTTGTCGCGCACCGCGCTGAAATGCTGCGCATAGTAGGTGCGCAGATAGTCGCGCCAGAGTTCCTGCTGCTGGATGAACTCGAAGAACTCGCTTGTCTGCTCCCGCCGCAGGACGCTGACGACAGCCGCATCCAGGGCCGCCTCCGACACGTCGACTTGCAGGGCGACATTCAGGTCCGGCGGCTGCAGCGGCAACCGCAGCCGATCGGCCAAACCGGCTCGATAGGCCAGGCTGATTTGTAACTGGCGCACCTGGGAAAGCGGCTCGACGCTGGCGCGGGCGCCGATATCATTCAGCGCAACGCGTTCCACCGCCGCCAGGCGGAACAACCCACGCAGCAGCGCGATCAACGTGACCTCCACCGGTATACCTCTTTCATCGGCACTGCGCAGGGCCCGATAGGAGGCCGTGTGCACCTCAATACGTGAGAACTGGAAGATCGCCTGATCGACATCGGCGTTGCCAAATCTTGACATCCTGAACACCCGTTGACGCAGCTGCGCGTCCTCGGCAACGTAGTGCAGCACGGCCCAGACACGGTCCCTGAGGTAAGTGTAAGTCGCGCTGAAATCCGCGGTCTCACGCAAGTGCCAGATCATTTCGAAAAAAGCCGAGGCGTCGGGGACGGCCAGCAGCGAGCCCCAGAGCTGGCGCTTGCCGCGCGCATCGGTCGCAGGGACCCTGTCCAACCACGCCATGCACTGCTCACGCGTCGCCATGAAGCGTCCCACCCCCAAGGGCGGGCGCGGGGTCGTAACGCCGAAACTGATACCGCTCACCTGTCGATACGCGATCATCCTCTGCAACACCGTTTGCGCCAACGGATTGTCCCGCAGATAAGTCCCCGCGTTGACACTGCGCGGCGCACTGAACACCTCTTCGGGGACATGCGCGATACGGTTGTCACGCAAATCGAGGATATTCAACATGCTCAAGCCCCAAGTGCCAGATGGCCACTGCGAAATACCCGTTGCGCGCAACGAGAGCACTTCCAGCCGGCTCATGGAGGCAATCGCTGGCGCCAGGTCCATCTGAGCATTGAAGTCCAGGTTCAGCACGCTCAAGCGGGTCAGCCCGGACAGCCGGTTGACCGCACCAGGCGTTAAACGGATCTGGTTTTCACTCAGGTCCAGGTGCTGGAGTCGGGTCATATCTCCCAGCGCCGCAGGGATTTGCCTCAGAAAATTGCCACGCAGGCTTAAGGTCCTGAGCTTGGTAAAACGCCGCAGGAAGGCATCCACGCCAGCGCCGCAGCCGACTCGCTCCATCAACAGCGTCCCCACATGAGCGAAGCCGGCACCCAAGTCAGGCAAGTCCCCCAGGGGCCGCATCGCAAACTTCAACTCGAAGAGCACACCATCGGTGGTCAAGCGTGTCTGGGTTTCCTTGCGCCAGCACCGAATGATCTCGCGTAACGCCGCGGCCTTGGCGTCTGTCGCCACCTTCAGGCGCACACCCTGGGCGTCCTCGTACCAGGTCTCACGGGTCTGCCATGCGAGCAACGTCGTGCGCAGTCGCTCATACTCCAGCCTGAGGGTTTCCAACTGCCTGAGCACCGACACCTCGTCCGCGCCCAGGGTAGCAAGCCATTCACTGAGCTGGTCATCGGACCAGCGTGGGTAAAGCCATCGCGCCCGTGTCAAGGCGCTGGGCAGCGCTGGGCGTACCGGAGCGAAAGCACTGGCCAGCGGCAGTAAATCGAGTCGCGGTGCGGACGCCAGGCCCATGGGCGAAACAGCCTCGACCCCGCCCCTGCCGAGCTGCAGCCCTTGCGCACTGTAGGCGCGACGCAACAGGGCCGTGCGGATGATATCGCCCGCCAGCGCCGTGCCTTCGCTATCGTTTTCCCGGCCCAGCGCCTTTCTGCGCTTTGGCGAAAGCCCTTGCCACAACGCCTTGAAAAAATGCGCCGACGTACGCCCGGCCAGATCGCTGATTTTGTCGGTGTTGGCATCGAAGACCTGAAAACCCTCCGGCGAGGCCCGCATTTCCAGCAATTGCGGCGCCAGTTTCGGACCGGCCTCGGCCACCACTTCGATTGTTCCATTGGCCGACACCTCGACAATGCGCAGGTGCAGGCCGTTAAACCATCCCACCAGGTGGGTCATGTTGTCGACCACCAAACGGTAGGTATCAGCACCTGCCGAGGTGCCGATGTAAAGCCCCTCGAAAACTCGGCAACCCTTGATGCGCGGTCGATAACGCCGAACCTCCTCATCCAGACGCAGCGGTACGGCGGACTGCTGCAACTGCGTCAACTCGCTCTCGTCGGCATGGCGCACCAACTCATCCGCGACACTGGCCGGCAGGTCGGGATAACGCTGGGTCAGTACACGCCCTACGTCGCCCGTCTGCGGTTCAATGCGCTGGTAGAGCCAATCGAACAGTTGCCGCCTGCTGCCCAGTCGTGCCCGTGTCGCCAGCACGTCGGCCAACGCCCGGGCTTGCTCACTCGGAACGCGGGATGCCTTTGGCAGCAGGCTGGCGCGCTGCGTCTCGTTGAGCCCGGCCAACAGCCGCTGATACAGGCTTCCTTGCTTGAGCTGCGCCGGCGTCAGCGCAATGGTTTGATGCTGCGCCGACAATGCCTCGGGGGCAAACAATGCCAGGGGCTCACCGCGCTCGCCGAAAAAGCGCACCGCCCGATCCGCAGGCCACTGTTCGAGGGAAACCAGCAACTGCACCTGCAGCGCCGGCTCGGCCACCGGCGCCGTATCGGGTATGGCCAGTTGTGCGATAAAACGCTCAAGGCGCGCATCGATGCGAAAACGCCGCGCCGTATCTTCCAGCAGCGCCGGCGGCCATGTACTTTCCACCAGGCTTTGCAACATACGGTCGTCGATGCCGCTGACCGCCAGGATCTTGCTCGCGGTGTCATCGGGAATGTCTTCTATTGAATAGCCCAAACGGCGAAATCGTTGCAGCCCCGACCATTGGCTGACCAGTTCGTTGTCGTGCAGCCAGGCCCCGACCCCATTGGTTTGCAGCAGCGGCCGATAACCCGGGCGCAGGCCGGCAGGCTTGATTTCCCAAAGCGTGCTGGCCTCCCTGGGTGCAACCCCGTAGAGCGCGCCCTCGATCTCAACGTAGTCCTGGCCCTTGTAACTCAGGATGCCCCTGGCGTCGGCCTTGACCCACTGCGGCAAGGTAAACGACTGCCGATAGGGTGCGACATCGGGTTTCCATAATTGCTGCCGCCCGCCTTGACCCTCGATCAACCAAAGACCGTCGAGAAACGCCGAGCGCCGCGCCGCCCGATACACTTTCGCGCCTCCTGCACCGACCGCGGAGACGGCAGCCATCAACAGCAGATTCTCCAATGTATCGAACAAATAGTTCGTGGCTTGCTCCTGCTCGCCCTCGTACCAGCTGTCGATGCCGTGATAAATACTCGTCAACACGTCCAGTGCCGCCAGCCCCAACATGACCTCACCCACTCCGGGAATGAACGAGGCGCCGATCATGGCCAGGTTCAAGCCGACGGCCTTGTAGGTATCCAGCCTGCGCAGGCGGCTTTTCTCATCTTCATCATCGGTCGGCACCACCAGCAGCCGAGCATCGGCCAAGGTGCGATCGGCACGCTGACGGTACATTTCGCTGAATAAATCCCCCGCAACCGGCTCTCTGGCAAACGTTATGTAGCGGGTCTGCGGGGGTAGCGGCGAGCCGGTGTGCTCCAGCAGCTGAGCCCTGACCTTTTCGACAAACACAGACTTGTCCTTGAGCGCGATCAGGCCCGTGAACCAGTCCCTGAAGGCAGCATCTCGCAGACGCAGGCTCAGCGCTGCCTCGATGTCCAGGTGCGTAACGTATTCCTTGAGCGGGTGCAGCAGGTCGTCGGGCAGATAAAGTACGCAGCGCCGGTCACCCTCGGCGGGCGCTGTCGCAGGCCCCATCACGAACATGTCATGCACCCGTACCCCGGCGCAGGTTATGCGCGTCACCTGCATCTCATTGTTGCCAAGCTTCACGGGGGACTGGCCGCGCCGCAGTCTTATCAGCATCTCGTGGACATCCCGGCTGATATGGCCTTTGCCTAACGCCACATGCGTCTGTACTTCGAACCGCTGCGCACTGTAGGTCACGCAGCGCTCCCTCAGGTCGCCCGCCTGGGGGCCTGTGTTGAGCAATTGCGCGAGACACGTCTGGTATTGCCGGCCCAAGTCCAGCGTCCTGCACAACTGCGCAAACTCATGGGGCTCGATCGTCAGTATCCGATTGTCTGCGCCAGTGACCGCCGCCGGCAGGTATAAACACGAATCGGCGTGATAGTTGCCAGGCTCGGTCTCGGACAGTTCGAAGTTTTCATACGCTGCCGCCAGCACATCGCGTTCCACCGGTTCGATCAATACGCGGTGTAAGCCAAAGAGTCGCGATTGGCTGCGAACATGCTGGAAAACAACGCCTCGGATATCCAGGGTTTCACCCAGCGCGCGTGCCAGCGCGTCGGTGAGCAGCGGCGTGCAGAATTGCTCGGGAGAGGGCAGGTAATCGAACAGCTCCTTGGCCCGGGCTTTGGCGGGATAACTGGTCAACAGGCTCTGCAGCAGGTCACCCCGCAGCTGCGAAGACGCGCCGGACAACCACGGCGGCGCCTGGCGTTTGACAAGGTTGAAAAAAACCCCTTCTTCGACAGGGGTCATAGCGATCACAGGAGCGGTAGCTGGCGTGCCGGGCATCATATTCAAGCCTTAAAAAACAATTCGCCAGCCTAGCCTTTGCCTCGCCGTTAAAAGCACAGATAAATCAGCACCTGGTGTTCGCACCGTTGCGCCATGCCCGCAATCGGTCCTGAAAATATCGCATACTGGCACCCTCGACCGCCCTCAGGAGATCCGCTCATGTCCACTACCATTCTGGTATTGGTGGAAACCATCAACGATTACCTGCCGATCATCGAGAGCAACGACTTTCACGTGATCCTGGCGCCGACGCCCGCCGAACGCGCCCAGGCGATCAAGACCCAGGGTGGCCAGATCAAGGCTGTACTGACCCGTGGCCCGTTGGGTTTGTATGCCGAGGAAATCGCCGCGCTGCCACTGCTGGAAATCATCTGCGTGATCGGCGCCGGTTATGAACACGTAGACCTGCAGGCCGCCAGCAATCGCGGGATCGTGGTCACCAACGGCGCCGGGGTCAATGCGCCGACGGTGGCCGACCACGCCATGGCGCTGTTGCTGTCGCTGGTACGCGGCATCCCCCAGACCGATGCCGCCGTGCGACGCAGCGAATGGCCCAAGGTGATGCGCCCGTCCCTGGGCGGCAAGCAATTGGGGATTCTCGGCCTGGGCGCCGTGGGCCTGGAAATCGCCAAGCGCGCATCGCTCGGGTTTGGCATGGAGGTGAGTTATCACAACCGCCAGCCTCGCGACGACGTGGACTACACCTACTGCGCCACCGCCGTGGAACTGGCACGCACCTCGGACTTCCTGATCCTGGCCACGCCCGGCGGCGACGGCACGCGCCACCTGATCGATCGCCATGCCCTCGATGCCCTGGGACCCAATGGCTACCTGGTCAATATCGGCCGTGGCAGTGTCGTGGTCACCGCCGACCTGATCACCGCCCTTGAGCAACGCCGTATCGGTGGCGCCGCGCTGGATGTGTTCGACGACGAACCGAAGGTGCCCGACGCCCTCAAGCGCCTCCCCAACACCGTGCTCACCTCCCACGTTGCCGGCCTGTCGCCCGAGGCCGCCCATGACACCGTGCAACGGGTGGCCGACAACCTGGTGGAGTTCTTCGCCGGCCGCCCGGTGCTCACGCCGGTCACCCTGCCCGCGCCCGCAAAATGACCGATCAGGCACGCTGATCATCGTTTAACACGCTAACCTATTAAGCCGCCCCGACCTTGTCGGTGGGCGGCTGCGCGCATTAGATTAGCCAATAGTCCAAGGCCTTAAAAATAAGCAGAAGGGATAAGCATGGCGCTGAACGACCAATCGACCCAGATTCGCCCAGGCGAAGAACTTGATGCCGGCCTGATCGATCCCTACCTCAAGGCCCATATCCCCGGCCTGAGCGGCACGCCCATCATCAGCCAATTCCCAGGCGGCGCGTCCAACCTGACTTACCTGCTGGAATACCCTGGCCAGGAATTCGTGCTGCGCCGCCCACCCTTTGGTCACAAGGCCAAGTCCGCCCACGACATGGGCCGCGAATACCGCATTCTCAACCAGCTTAAAGACGGCTTTGCGTATTGCCCCAAGGCTTATGTGCATTGCACCGATGAGTCGGTGATCGGCGCCGAGTTCTATGTGATGGAGCGCGTCAACGGCATCATCCTGCGTTCCGACCTGCCGGTCGAACTGGGCCTGGACGCGACCCGGACCGAGGCGCTGTGCAAGAGCTTCATCGACAAGTTCGTCGAACTGCACCAGGTCGACTACACCGCCTGCGGCCTGGCCGACCTGGGCAAGCCGCAAGGTTACGTAGCGCGCCAGATCCGTGGCTGGGGCGATCGCTACGAAAAAGCCCTGACCCCCGACGCGCCCAGATGGGAGGCGGTACGCGCCTGGCTCAACGACAAGATGCCGGCCGACCACCCCACCTCCAGCATCGTGCACAACGACTACCGCTTCGATAACGTGATACTCGACCCGCACAACCCGATGCAGATCATCGGCGTGCTGGATTGGGAACTGACCACCCTCGGCGACCCGTTGATGGACCTAGGCAACACCCTCGCCTACTGGATCGAAGCCGCCGACCCGGCACCGGTGCAACTGATGCGCCGCCAGCCGAGCAATGCCCCCGGCATGCTCACCCGCCGCCAGTTCGTCGACTATTACGCCGAACGCTCCGGCATCCAGATCGACAACTTCGACTTCTACTACACCTACGGCCTGTTTCGCCTGGCCGGCATCGTGCAGCAGATCTACTACCGCTTCTTCCATGGCCAGACCCAGGACAAACGCTTTGCGCAGTTCATTCAGATGAACAAGCTGCTGGAGCAGATGAGCCTGAACGTTATCGATCAATCAGCCCTTTAAGGAATCCCCATGTCCAAGACCCACCTGTTCGATCTCGACGGCAAGATTGCCTTCGTGTCCGGCGCCAGCCGTGGCATCGGTGAAGCCATCGCCAAGTTGCTGGCCCAGCAAGGCGCGCATGTGATCGTCTCCAGCCGCAAACTCGAAGGCTGCCAGCACGTCGCCGATGCGATCATCGCCGACGGTGGCAAGGCCACCGCAGTGGCCTGCCATATCGGCGAAATGGAACAGATTACCCAGGTGTTCGCCGGCATCCGCGAGCAGTTCGGCCGCCTGGATATCCTGGTCAATAACGCGGCCACCAACCCGCAGTTCTGCAACGTGCTGGACACCGACCTGGGGGCGTTCCAGAAGACCGTCGACGTGAACATCCGCGGCTACTTCTTCATGTCGGTGGAAGCCGGCAAGCTGATGCGCGCAAACGGTGGCGGCAGCATTATCAACGTGGCATCGATCAACGGCATTTCCCCGGGCGTATTCCAGGGCATCTACTCGGTGACCAAGGCCGCCGTGATCAACATGACCAAAGTGTTCGCCAAGGAATGCGCCGAGTTCGGCATCCGTTGCAACGCCCTGCTGCCGGGTCTGACCGACACCAAGTTCGCCTCGGCGCTGGTGAAGAACGACGCAATCCTGAAGATGGCCCTGGCGCAGATCCCCCTCAAGCGGGTGGCCGACCCCAGCGAGATGGCCGGCGCGGTGCTGTTCCTGGCCAGCGATGCATCGAGCTACACCACCGGCGTGTCGCTGAACGTGGACGGTGGCTTCCTGTCCTGACATCGCCTGGGTTTGCTCGGATCGATTTGCGGGTAATCTTGACGCAGATCGATCTGTCCCAGGATGAAACATGGAATTGCACATTGTCATCACCGGCCGCAAGGACCTGGCTGCCCAGCTTTATCAGCAATTGCGCGAAGCTATCGCCACCGGACGACTGTGCGCAGGCGCGCAACTACCACCGAGCCGGCTGCTTGCCGAGCAATTGGGCATTTCGCGCAAAACCGTATCGGATACCTACGCCACCTTGACTTACGAAGGCCTGCTGGTCGGCAGGATTGGCCGCGGCACCTTCGTCAATGCCTGGGCACCACAGCCTGACCGCCTGCAAACCGCCACCGACCTGGCCTGCGCCGATAACCTGGCGCAATGGGCCGCACTGCCCTCGCCCATGCGCCACCCCACCCGCGACAGCATCTTGCGCTACGAATTTATCGGTGGCGCCACCAGCCGCCACCAGTTCCCCCAGGATGAATGGCGCCGTTGCACCCAGGATGCCCTGCGCCGTATCGCCCAAAACAGCGGCTTCTACAGCCAACCCGAAGGCCTGCCCGCGCTGCGCAGTGCGATAGCCGGGCATATCGCGTTTTCCCGTGGGGTCAAATGCCGCGACAACGACATCGTGGTCACCAACGGTGCGCAACAGGCGCTGGACCTGCTTGCCCGCGTCATTCTGGAACCGGGCAGCATCGTCGCCATGGAAGACCCCGGCTACAGCCCGGCGCGCCAGTTGTTCATGGCGATGGGAGCCAGCGTCGCCAGCGTGCCGGTGGATGATCAGGGCATTCAGGTCGACCGGATTCCCGAGGGCACACGGCTGATCTACGTGACCCCGTCCCACCAGTTCCCCCTCGGCATGCCCATGAGTCCGGCGCGCCGCGAAGCCTTGCTGGCGCGTGCGTTCGAACTGGGGGCGATCATTATCGAAGACGACTACGACAGCGAATTCCGCTACGAAGGCCGGCCCACCGACTCCCTGCAAAGCATGGACACCCGTGGCGTGGTGACGTATGTGGGCACTTTCTCCAAGACCCTGCTGCCCGAGCTGCGCCTGGGCTACCTGGTACTGCCACCGGCGATTTACCCTGCCGTGCTCAAGGCCAAGCAATTGACCGACCAGCACAGCTCCACCCTGCCGCAATGGGCACTGGCCAAGTTCATCAGCGAAGGCTACCTGCTCAAGCACATCCGGCGCTGCCACACGGTGTATGCCGGGCGCCGCGAACGCATCCTGCACCGCCTGGCGGGCGACTTGTCGCCGTGGTTCGAGGCGGTGCCCACCGTGGCCGGGTTCCACATGGCCGCGCTGTGCAAAGTACCGGTGGATATTGCGTTGCTGATGGGCCTGGCGCGCCAGGCGGACGTCGGCTTGTACCCGCTGGATGTGTTCTTCCATGACGCGCCGGTGCGCCAAGGCCTGATCATCGGGTTTGGGGCCATCGAGACCCTCGACATCGACCCGGCGCTGGACAAGGTGCGCGATATTCTCCAGCAGATTGGCTAGGGGGTTTTACCGTGGATTGGTTATTGGTCGCTCGAAACGCCCAGCGTACGGTGAGCAGGTCTCGAACGACTAGGAAACCTCACCATGAAACGCCTGCTCGCCATCCCCCTGATGCTCGCCTCCGTCAGCGCCTTTGCCCACGAGCCCGTGTACAACCAGGAATCGATCAAGGTCCTGCAAGAACACCCCCTGGCCAACGTACCCGGCAAGAAAACCCTCATGCTCACCGTGAGCTACGCCCCTGGCCAGGCCACCGTCCCCCATAGCCACACCGGCACGGCCGTGGCCTATGTGCTGGAAGGCGCGGTCACGTCACGGGTCAACGATGAGCAGGCGAAGACTTACACGGTTGGAGAGTCATTCTACGAACCGGCCGGTTCGCGGCATTTCGAGTCGAGCAATGCCAGCCAGACCCAACCGGCCAAACTGCTGGTGGTGATAGTGTTGGATGACAAGGCGGAAGTACTCACCCCCCTCCCAAAATAATCAGCCACACCCGCAGTCGGAAATGTGGGTGGGGGGCTGAATGTGCGAGGGGCTTGCCCCCGCCCACAGGTTAGGGACGTTTGAACTGGTGCCGCAGATCTTCAATGCCCTTACGGCAGAAGCACCCTTCAAGGTGATCATTGACCATCCCCATCGCCTGCATCAGCGCATACATCGTGGTTGGACCCACGAACGTCCAACCGCGCTTCTTCAAGGCTTTGGACAGTCGCACCGAGGCCGATGAGGTGGGATTGCCCGTCCAGTAATCCAGGTCCACCACGGCCGGGCGCTCCTCAGGGCCGGGCTCGAACGCCCACAACCACCGCGCCAGCGAACCGGTTTCATCCACCAGTTCACAGGCCCGGCGTGCATTGTTGATGACGGACGCGATCTTCGCCCGATTGCGCACAATGCCGGTGTTCTGCATCAAGCGCTCGATATCCGCTTCGCCATATTGCGCGATACGACGAAAATCAAAGCCCTCGAACGCCCCTCGAAACTGCTCGCGCTTGCGCAGGATGGTGATCCACGCCATGCCCGCCTGGAAACCTTCCAGGCAAATCTTCTCGTACAGCTGGATATCGTCCGCCACCGGCACACCCCACTCGTGATCGTGGTAATGCGGGTATTCGGGCGCCGAGGCGCGCCACGTGCAATAGCTGCGGCCTGTCGCGTCGGTGGTCAGTCCTGGTGTATCCATCCATCACCTCATGTGCCGAAGGCGGATGATAAGCGAAAATTTTTGCACACCACCAACCGCTCAAGCATCGCCCTCAGCGACCCACTGGTCAGACCGGGACTCGTCAACCGACGAATAATGTCTTGTTATTTCAAAAATACCTGGCCTAGACTGGCGACGCACTGGACTTACCGGTATGACCACAACAATTAAGCCCTGGAACCACCGGGGCGCCGAATAGAGATCCCTCCCATGCTCAGATGGTGCTCGCGTTCGATTTTCCTGCAAGTCGTGATTGGCCTGATGCTTGGCATCATCTGCGGCCTGGCCCTTCCCGAATTCTCCTCGCAACTCAAACCCTTGGGTGACGGTTTTATCAAGCTGATCAAAATGCTGATTGGCCTGATCGTGTTCTGCGTGGTGGTCAGCGGTATTTCCGGCGCCGGCGACCTGAAGAAAGTCGGGCGCATCGGCCTCAAGTCGGTGATCTACTTTGAAGTGCTCACCACCATTGCCCTGGTGATCGGCCTGATCATGGCGTTCAGCACCGGTATCGGCCAAGGCGCCAATATCCACCTGGAGCAACTGTCCTCCGCCGGTCTGAATGAACTGGCCGACAAGGGCCAGCACATCAAAGGCACCAGCCAGTTCCTGATGGACCTGATCCCCAACTCGGTGATCGGCGCCTTTGCCGATAACAACGTGCTGCAAGTGCTGTTGTTCTCGGTGCTGTTCGGCAGTGCGCTGAACCTGGTGGGCGAAGCGGCCAGCGGCATCACGCGGCTGATCAATGAGCTGAGCCATGTCATTTTCCGCATCATGGGCATGATCGTGCGCCTGGCACCCATCGGCGTGTTCGGCGCGATCGCCTTCACCACCAGCACCTACGGCCTGGATTCGCTGCAGCATCTGGGCAGCCTGGTGGGCTTGTTCTACCTGACCTGCTTCGCGTTCGTCGCGCTGATCCTCGGCCTGGTGATGCGCGTTTCAGGGTTGCGCATGCTGCCGCTGCTCAAGTACTTGCGCGAAGAACTGCTGATCGTCATGGGCACCGCCTCCTCCGACGCGGTACTGCCGCAAGTCATGCGCAAACTCGAACACCTGGGGATCGGCAGTTCCACCGTGGGCCTGGTGATTCCGACGGGGTATTCGTTCAACCTTGACGGCTTCTCCATCTACCTGACCCTGGCCATCGTATTTATCGCCAACGCCACCGGCACACCGCTGTCGATGACCGACCTGCTGACCATCCTGCTGGTGTCGCTGATCACCTCCAAGGGCGCCCACGGCATCCCCGGTTCGGCACTGGTGATTCTGGCGGCGACACTCACGGCGATCCCGGCGATTCCGGTGGTAGGGCTTGTGCTCGTATTGGCGGTGGACTGGTTCATGGGCATCGGCCGCGCCTTGACCAACCTGATTGGCAACTGCGTCGCCACCGTGGCCATCGCCCGCTGGGAAAAAGACATCGATATCCAACGCGCCAATAAAGTGCTCGACGGCGAACAAGGGTACGCCTTCCAGACCAGGAAGCCGGTGTTGCCGGCGCATCAGGAGTTCTAAAAGCAACACGGACAAATGTGGGAGGGGGCAAGTCGAATCGTCGCACCGCCCCTCCCACCGTTGAGCAGCGTTAATTGGATCAATGTATTCGCAACATCAAGGAGTCATCGACGTGATCAGCACCTCAACCGTCGTCAATTCAGTCGTAGAAAAACTGCGCGCCGCACTCAAGCGGGGCCAGTGGCGGCGTGGCGAAATGCTGCCCGGCCAACGTGAGCTGGCCGAACAACTGGGCATCAGCCGCCCCAGCCTGCGCGAAGCGGTGATCGTGCTGGAAACCCTCGGCCTGGTGCGCTCCATGCCCGGCAAAGGCGTGGTGGTGCTGGAAACCAGCGTCAGCGAACCGCAATCGACCGACGCCGTGGCCGACGCCAGCCTCGAAGACATTTTGCAACTGCGCTACACCCTGGAACCGTTCATTGTCGGCCTGGTCGCCCAGACCATCAGCAGCAAGGATGTCGGCCAACTGCGCCTGACCCTGATGGATATGCGCGAAGCCCTGGATGCAGGTGACGCCGAAGCCGGGATGAACGCCTACATCGGCTTTCACGAAGAGCTGTTCGCCCTCACCTCCAACCCGATCTTCCAGAACGTGGTGCAGCAGACCAGCAACGCCCTCAAGCAAAGCGCCCAAGTGCTGCGCAATTCTCCCGAGCACTTGGCCGAACGCCTGCAGGAAAACGAAGCCGTGGTGCGTGCCATCCGTAACAAGAACAGCGCCCTGGCCAGCGCCGAGATGCGTCGGCACATCCTCCAGGAAGGCCTGCGCATGGGCATTGCCTTGAACATCCCGGATGACCATCTGGGCAGCTGACTTTTTGGAGACGACCATGACCGCCCACGCCCTGCAACGCGAGCCTTTCCTCCCTGCCCTGCGCCTGGCGGCCGGTAAAAAGCCTTCAGTGGATGACATCTACCCACGGCTGTTCGACGCAATCCTCGAACAACGCATCGCCCCGGCCAGCCGCTTTACCGAAGAAAGCCTGGGCGAAACCTTTGGCGTGAGCCGCAGCGTGATTCGCCGAGTGCTGGCCAAACTGTCCCACCAACAGGTGATCATCCTGCGTCCCAACCAACGTGCCCAAGTAGCGGCGCCGGATGCACAGCAGACGCGGCAGATTCTGGAAGCGCGGCGCATGACCGAGATCACGGTGGTGCAACTGGCCTGCGCCCAGGCGACAGCCGCACAGATACGCCAGCTACGCGAATTGATCGCTCGCGAGCATGAGTGCATCGAACACAACCAGCGCGGGCCGGCGATTCGCTTGTCGGGGGAGTTTCACCTGCACCTGGCGGCCATTGCGGCGAATGCGCCACTGGCGCAATTCCTGAACAGCCTGGTGCCGTTGACGTCCCTGGTAATCGCCCAATATGAAGCGAAAGCCTGCACGTATTGCGCGTGGCAGGAGCATGTGGCGATTGTGGATGCGGTTGAACGACGGGATTCGAACGCTGCTGTGGCGTTGATGACCCAACACCTGGATCACCTGGAAAGCAAATTGCTGAAACACCACTGACCTCCAGAACAAGAGAAGATCCAAATGTGGGAGAGGCGGGAACAAGCCCCCTCCCACAGGTGTTTCACCAAGGCATCAAGCCGGTTGCAGCACCGACTGACCGCTCAACGCCAGGTCCAGCAACTCACGGTTGGCCACCGCGTACATGGCGTAGTCCGTGCCGACCGCGGCACGAATTTCCACCATCATTGCGCGCCAGCGATCGGCCATGTCCTGGTGCTGCTCAAGCCACAGGGCCACACGGGCTTCCATGTCTTGTGGCGCGTCGGCCATTTGCAGTACCGAGATGGTGATCGCCCGTTGCTGCCAGTCCACATCGTCGCGGAATGCTTCGCGGGCCTGGGCCTGCCAGTTGTTGGCTACCGGCAGATCGCTGATCTGCTGCAGGTACCATGGCAAGTCCAGGGCGCTGCCGACGGCGAAGTAGGCCTTGGCCACTTCGGCGGCGTCATGCCCGGTCACGTCGGCGGCTTCGATGATCGGCAGCAAGGTGTACAGGTGGGTCGTGCCTGCAACCATGCGCGCCAACAACTCCGGTACACCGGCTTCGGTGTAGGCCTGGTAGCGGGTCTGCCAGCCTTCGCGGGTCGGGCCTTCCAGCAGTTCGTCGAGCTTGAGGCCCAACGCGGCCAGGTGCGGACCGAAGTGCGCGGTGTCACGCCCGGCGTCCTGCTCGTTGCGACGGCTGCGCAGGAACCAGCGCGTAGCGCGGCGGCCCAGGCGCATCAGTTCGTCCATCAGCTCCAGTTGCACCTCGGCGGACACCTGGTGGTCCAGCGCTTCGATCTGACGGAACCAATGCGGGAGATGGAAGATGTCACGCACGATCACATAAGCGCCCGCCACATTCGCCGGGCTCATGCCGGTCGACTCTTTGAGTCGTTGAACGAAGGTGATGCCCATGTGGTTGACCAGGTCGTTGGCGATCTGGGTGCTGACGATCTCACGCTTGAGGCGGTGGCGACGCATGGCTTCGCCGAACTTGGCCACCAGGCTCGGTGGGAACGCGGTCTCCATGTCACGGGTCAGGTAGTCGTCATCCGGTACCAGCGACTTGAGCAGCGCTTCCTTGAGGTCGATCTTGCTGTAGGAGATCAGCACCGACAGTTCCGGACGGGTCAGGCCCTTGCCGGTCGAGGCGCGCTCGGCCAGTTGGTCTTCGGTCGGCAGGTACTCGATGGCACGGTCCAGCTTGCCACGGCCTTCCAGGTCGCTCATCAGGCGCTTGTACTCGGCGGCACGCTCGTAAGCCTTGCGCGCGGCCAGGGACAGGGCCTGGGTCTGCTTGTAGTTGTTGCCCAACACCAGGCTGCCGACTTCGTCGGTCATGCTCGCCAGCAACTGGTTGCGTTGCTTGTCGGTCATGTCGCCGGCCTGCACCACTTCGTTGAGCAGGATCTTGATGTTCACTTCGTGGTCGGAGCAGTCCACGCCACCGGCGTTGTCGATGAAGTCGGTGTTGGAACCGCCGCCATTGAGGCCGAATTCCACGCGACCCAGTTGGGTCATGCCGAGGTTACCGCCCTCGCCCACCACCTTGCAGCGCAGCTCGTTGCCGTTGACGCGCAACGCGTCGTTGGCCTTGTCGCCCACATCGGCGTGGCTTTCGATGCTGGCCTTGACGTAGGTACCGATGCCGCCGTTCCACAACAGGTCCACCGGCGCCTTGAGCAAGGCGTTCAGCAGTTCGGTCGGGGTCAGCTTGTCGGCCTGGATGTCGAAGCGTTCTTTCATCTGCGGCGAGATGGCAATGCTTTTGGCGCTGCGCGAGAAGATACCGCCGCCTTCGGACATGATGCTGGTGTCGTAGTCGGTCCAGGCCGAACGCGGCAGCTCGAACATGCGCTGGCGCTCGACGAAACTGGTCGCCGGGTTCGGGTTCGGGTCGATGAAGATGTGCAGGTGGTTGAAGGCCGCGACCAGTTGCAGCTTGTCGGACATGAGCAAGCCGTTACCGAACACGTCACCGGCCATATCGCCGACGCCGACCACGGTGATGCTGTCTTCCTGCACGTTGATGCCGCGCTCACGGAAGTGACGCTGCACACCGACCCACGCGCCCTTGGCGGTGATGCCCATTTTCTTGTGGTCGTAACCGGCCGAACCGCCGGAGGCAAACGCATCACCCAACCAGAAGCCGTAGTCGATGGCAATGCCGTTGGCGATGTCGGAGAAGGTCGCAGTGCCCTTGTCCGCCGCCACCACCAGGTACGGGTCATCGTCGTCATGACGCACGACGTTGGCCGGCGGCACCAGCGCGCCGTCCTTGAGGTTGTCGGTGATGTCCAACAGGCCGGAAATGAAGATGCGGTAGCAGGCGATACCCTCGGCCGCGATCTCGTCACGGCTGCCGCCCAATGGCAGGCGACGCGGCAGGAAGCCGCCCTTGGCGCCCACCGGCACGATCACCGAGTTCTTCACCTGCTGGGCTTTTACCAGGCCCAACACTTCGGTGCGGAAGTCTTCTTCACGGTCGGACCAGCGCAGGCCGCCCCGCGCAACGTTGCCGAAGCGCAGGTGCACGCCTTCAACCCGTGGCGAGTACACGAAGATTTCAAACTTCGGCACCGGCTTGGGCAGCTCAGGGATCGCACGCGGGTCGAACTTGAAGCTGAAGTACGACTTGTTCTGGCCGTTGGCGTCGGTCTGGTAGAAGTTGGTGCGCAGGGTGGCCTTGATCAGGTCCAGGTAGCGACGCAGGATGCGGTCTTCGTTGAGCACCTGGACGTCGTCCAGGGCGCTGAGGATCGCTTGTTCCAAACGTTGCTGCTTGTCTTCCAGGTCGTCGGCGGTAAGCTTGCGCGCCAGGTAGAAGCGGGTCTTGAACAACCGGGTCAATTCGCGGGCGATGTCGGTGTGGTTGTTCAGGGTGCTGGCGATATAACCCAGGTCGAAGCCCAGGCGGATCTGCTTCAGGTAACGGGCATAGGCACGCAGCAATGCCACGTCGCGCCACGGCAGGCCGGCGGTGAGAACCAGGCGGTTGAACGCATCGTTCTCCGCATCGCCATGCACGATGTGCACGAACGCGTCCTGCAGGGTGTCGTTGAGCTGCTGGATATCCAGGTTCACGCCTTCGGCGGCGATGAACGCAAAGTCATGGATCCAGAATTCGCGGCCATTGGCGTGGCGCAGACGGTACGGGAACTCGCCCAGCACGCGCAGGCCGAGGTTTTCCAGGATCGGCAGCACGTCGGACAGTGCCAGCGGCGTGTCGGCGTGATACAGCTTGCAATGCAGCTCACGCTGGCCGGAAACCTGGCCCAGCGGCTGATAGAAGCTCATCACCAGCGGGTTGGCTTCGGTGAGGCTGAGCAAATGCTGCATGTCGACCACAGCCGAATGCGCAGCGAAACGCTCGCGGTAGCCGGCCGGGAAGCCTTTCGGGAAATCCGCCAGCACGTTGGTGCCATGGGCTTCGCCGAAGCTCTCCACCACCAGGCTCGCGTAGTCGTCCTGCCAGCTGCGGCAAGCCTGCACCACTTCTTTTTCAAGTTGCAGCGTGTCGATGTCGAGACGGTTCTTCGGGTCGACCCGCAGGATCAGCTGGACACGGGCCAGCACGGATTCGGAGAAGAAGGTCCAGAACTCGCAGTCCGAGGCTTTCAGGCGATCCATCAGCACTTGCTGGATCTTCTGGCGAACTTCGGTGGAATAGATGTCGCGCGGTACATAGGCCAGGCAGTAGCAGAAACGACCGTACGGGTCTTTGCGCAGGAACACGCGGATCTTGTTGCGTTCCTGGATCTGCACAATCGACATCACGGTGCTGAACAGCTCGTCGACCGGGGTCTGGAACAGGTCATCGCGGGGCAGCACTTCAACCACCTGCGCCAGCTCCTTGCCCAGGTGCGCCTTGGCCTGGAAGCCCGAACGGCGTTCGATCTCGGCGACTTTGCGGCGGATGTACGGGATGACTCGCACGCTTTCGCCATACACCGACGAGGTGTACAGGCCCATGAAGCGGCATTCCTTGATGACCTTGCCGTCGGCATCGATCTCGCGGATCGACACGTAGTCCGGGTAGGCCGGACGATGCACACGGCTTGGGTGCGCGGCCTTGGCGAACGACAGTACGGTCGGCTCGCGCAGGTAGGACACGGCATAGTCTTCGATGCGCAGGTCGTCGGCGGTGAGGCCGGCACGCAGCAGCTTGGTCAGACCGAGGAACGAGCTGGCGTCATATTCGATATGGCCGCCGTCCGCCTCGTCACGTACCACGAATTCTTCATAGCCCAGGAAGGTGAAGTGGTTGCCCACCAGCCATTCCAGGAAGTTCTTGATCTCGGCCTTTTCTTCGCCGTCGATGCCGAACGGGCTGGCGTCGATACCGGCCAGCAGATCCTGGACCTTGGCTTTCATCGGCTCGAAATCGGCCACCGCCACGCGCACTTCACCCAGCACCTGCTCCAGCTCTTTGCTCAGCACATTCAGTTCGGCCGCGTTGGCGCAGCGGTCGATTTCCAGGTACATCAGCGATTCTTGCTCGATGCCTTCGCCCTGGGTGCCCTTGGGCAACACTTCCAACAGCTCGCCCTTGCTGTCACGCCGCACGCTGAGCACGGTGGTCTGCAGGGTGTGGATGCTATAGCCACGACGGTTCAGCTCGGTACGCACCGAGTCCACCAGGAATGGCAGGTCATGGTGCAGCACTTCGACCGCGGTGTGGGTCGACTGCCAGCCATGACGTTCGTAATCGGGGTTGTAGACCCGCACCTGCGGTTGGGTGTGGTCAAAGCGCTCAAGCAGGCGCCAGGCAGACAGGGTGCAACCGGCCAGGTCGGAAAGGCGACGCTGGGTCAGTTCGTCCAGGGAAATGATGCCGAAGAATTGTTCAGCGAACAGCGCCACTTGTGGCAGTGCCTGTTCACTGATGTGCTGCGCCAGTGCCGCTTGCAGTTGATGCTGGAAGTCGGCCTTGCTGGCTGCGGTGAAGAACGCCATCTGTGGTACTCCGCTTGGGCTTGTTATTGATGGAAGCGTCGCGTGTTATCCCCTTGGGGGGACCGTCAGCTCTGTTCGCTGGTAACGAGTTAAGCACCATAAACGAATCAGGGTGACAGGTGGGTGAAGCTGGACAGGACAGTCAGGTCACATACAACTTCCATAAGATGCGCACCTTGCCGGGTGACGTTACGACGGGCAGGTCAGGCGCCCGGAACGCGCGCATCCGTTGCGCAGCTTAACGAGTGTAGAAGCACTGCTCTTGCAGCGCTGCGACATATTCGGTCATCGGTAAGCAGGCTTGGAGTTGCGACGGGTGCAACCCGGAAGTTGCGGGGCAAAAACAGGCAGTTTTCAAACCTGCGAGTACCGAAAATGACTGGCTTTGCCCGTCAGGTCATGCCCCGTTGTGACACGGGATGCAGCAGAAAATTCGCCGCAATGGCACAATTGCCGCGCCGCGCCCTTCCCCCAGACAGGATTTCCCATGCTGCAATTTAAAACCGACGCCCTGATGGCCACGCCGTGCGACGACGAAGAAGACAACATGGCCATGCTTTGCTGCCACGGAAAAAACGGCGAGATGTTCATGCTGACCCGTTACCCGGATGAGGATGAGGTCGAACTGACCTGGGATTACGAGCCCTCTACCCTGGATGGGCTGAAGGTGACGCTGGGCGACACCACCCTGTTGGTGGAGCTGGCCACTGGTGATGCCGATGCATTGGGTGGCAAGGATCAGTTGCAGATCACCCACTCCACGGCCGCATCCGACCTGGCCGAGGTGGAGCAAACCCTGCAGAACATCCTCAAAGGCACCGGCACCTACACCCGAATTTAAGCCCCCTCCCACATTGCCCCTGCTCCTGCACAAATTTCCTACAAGTTTTGCCAAAAATACCCGTTACGCCGTTAGTCGCCACACCCCTCGATGCATTAAAGTAATGCCCCCCAGCCCGTGTTCGTTGCACAGCACGCGGGCTCATCTTTCCAGGAACCGTCATCGATGGAACATCGTGAAGCGCTGCTCGCGCTGCGAACCTTTCTTTCTACGCAGATTCTCGGCCAGGAAAAACTCATCGATCGCCTATTGATCGCCCTGCTCGCCGACGGCCATATGCTGGTCGAAGGCGCGCCGGGGCTGGCCAAGACCAAGGCCATCAAAGAGCTGGCCGAGGGCATCGAAGCGCAGTTCCATCGTATCCAGTTCACGCCCGACCTGCTGCCGGCCGACATCACCGGTACCGAGATCTATCGTCCGGAAACCGGCAGCTTTGTGTTCCAGCAGGGGCCGATCTTCCACAACCTGGTGCTGGCCGACGAAATCAACCGCGCGCCGGCCAAGGTGCAGTCGGCCTTGCTCGAAGCCATGGCCGAGCGCCAGGTCAGTGTCGGACGCAGCACCTATGACCTGTCGCCGCTGTTTTTGGTGATGGCCACGCAAAACCCTATCGAGCAGGAAGGCACCTATCCGCTGCCCGAAGCCCAGCTCGACCGTTTCCTGATGCACGTCAAGATCGGCTTTCCCGACGCGGCCGTAGAGCGGCGCATCCTGCAACAAGCCCGTGGCGAAGCGCTCAACGGTGAAACCAAACCCGAGCGCCGCGTCAGCCAGCAGGCGATCTTCGCCGCGCGCAAGGAAATCCTCGGCCTGTACATGGCCGATGCGGTGGAGGAATACCTGGTGCAACTGGTCATGGCCACGCGCACCCCGGCCAAGTTCGACCCGGAGATGGCCGAGTGGATCGCCTATGGCGCAAGTCCGCGCGGTTCCATCGCCCTGGACCGCTGCGCCCGCGCCCATGCCTGGCTGGCCGGGCGTGACTTCGTGAGCCCGGAAGATATCCAGGCGGTGCTGTTCGACGTGCTGCGCCATCGCATTATCCTGTCGTTCGAGGCCGAAGCCGCCGGTATTGACCAGGACCGCGTGGTGCAACGCATTCTCGACGTCGTTGCCGTCGCTTGAAATCGATGAACGCAAGCGCAGGGGTCCGCGTCACGCTCAGCGAGCTGATTGAGATGCGCCACCGCGTGCGCGAAGTGCAGCTGTTTTCGACGCCGAGCCAGCGCAGCCCGTTGATCGGCCTGCACCACTCCAAACTGCGCGGGCGCGGGGTCGACTTCGACCAGGTGCGCGTGTACCAGGCCGGTGACGACGTGCGAACCATCGACTGGCGGGTGACCGCACGCACCCAGGAACCGCACACCAAGCTGTTCCACGAGGAGCGCGAACGCCCGATTTTCATCATGGTCGAGCAAAGCTGCCGGCTGTTTTTCGGTTCGGGGCAGATGTTCAAGTCGGTGCTCGCGGCGCAGGCGGCGAGTTTGATCGGCTGGGCGGCGCTGGGGCATAACGACCGGGTCGGCGGGCTGGTCTTCGGCGACAACGAACACTACGAGATCAAACCCCGGCGCAGTAAACAAAGCCTGCTGCAACTGCTCAACCGCCTGGTGCGCGTCAACCAGAGCCTGGACACCGAAAGCCACCCGGAAGCCGACGCACTGGGCATGGCCTTGCGCCGTGGCCGCGAAGTACTACGCCCCGGCAGCCTGGTGATCGTGATCTGCGACGAACGCGCGCTCAGCGAAGGCGCCGAACAGCAACTGAGCCTGCTCTCACGCCATTGCGACCTGCTGCTGTTGCCGATCTCCGACCCGCTCGACCACGCCCTGCCCGCCGCCGGGTTGCTGCGCTTTGCGCAACGAGGCGCGCAACTGGAACTGGACACGCTCAACGTCGACCTGCGCCAGGCCTACAAGGCCCAGGCCGAAGCGCGCATTGCACGCTGGGAGTTGCTGGCACAGAAACTGCGGGTGTTGCTGATGCCCTTGAGTACCCAGAGCGAAATGGTCGAGCAACTGCGCGAATACCTCAACCCGCAACGCCCGGTTAAAAAACAATGAGCAGCCTCGACCAACTGCAACCGCTGATCGCGCCGCCGGCCATCGGCTTCTGGCCGCCCGCGCCAGGCTGGTGGCTGTTGCTGCCGGTGATCGCACTGCTCGGCTGGGGCCTGTGGTCGCTGCGCCGTTTTCTGCCCACGCGGCGCCCGGTGGCGCGAGCCGAACAACCGTTGGACCCGCTGCGCATCGCCGCCCTGGCCGAACTGGCGCTGATGCCCAAACCCTACGACGGCGCACCCGCCGGGGCCTGGCTGCAACAACTCAACGGCCTGCTCAAACGCCTGTGCCGCAACGACTACCCCTACAGCCAGAGCCACACCCTCAACGGCCGCAAATGGCTGGCGTTCCTCGACAATCGCTGCCCGGCCGCCGGCCTCACACGCTGGATGGTCCTGGTGGAAGGCGCCTACAAGCCCGAATGCAAACTCGATGACAAGGCGATTGCCGGCCTGACCCAAGCGATCGACACCTGGATTCGCAAACATGTTTGAGTTTGCCTGGCCGTGGATCTTCGCCCTGCTGCCTTTGCCCTGGTTGATGCGGCTCATGCTGCCCGCGGCCGACAGCGGCGAGCCGGCACTTAAAGTCAGCTATCTGAGCGACCTCGAAGGCCTCGCCCGGCGCCGTGCCCGGGTAAACCTGCCGGGCTGGCGCCAGCAAGCGCCGTTCGTGGTGCTGTGGCTGTTGCTGTTGACCGCCGCCGCGCGCCCGGAATGGCTGGGCGAACCGCTGCCGATTGCCGCCAGTGGCCGCGATTTGCTGGTGGCGGTGGACGTGTCCGGCTCCATGGATTTCCCCGATATGCACTGGCGGGACGAAGACGTGAGCCGCCTGAGCCTGGTCAAACACTTGCTTGGCGACTTTCTGCAGCAACGCGAAGGCGACCGCGTGGGCCTGATCCTGTTCGGCAGCCAGGCCTACCTGCAGGCGCCGCTGACCTTCGATCGCCGTACCGTACGCACCTGGCTCGATGAAGCGCGCATCGGTATCGCCGGCAAGAACACCGCCATCGGCGACGCCATCGGCCTGGCACTCAAGCGCCTGCGCCAGCGCCCGGCACAGAGTCGCGTGCTGATCCTGGTCACCGACGGCGCCAACAACGCCGGGCAGATCGACCCACTGACCGCCGCGCGCCTGGCCGCCGAAGAAGGCGTGAAGATCTACCCCATCGGCATCGGCGCCGACCCTGAGCAGACCGGCTCGCTGGGCATCCTGGGCGTGAACCCGAGCCTGGACCTCGACGAACCTGCGCTCAAGGCCATTGCCGCCGCCACCGGCGGGCAGTATTTCCGCGCCCGTGACGGCGAAGAGCTGCAAGCGATCAAGCAAACCCTGGACACACTTGAACCGGTGCAACAACAACCGACCCAGGCCCGCCCGGCTCAGGCGCTGTACAGCGGCCCCCTGGCGTTGGCGCTGCTCTTGAGCCTGTTGCTGGTCATCCAGGAACGCTGGCCAAACAACGCGTTGCAACGCGCGCTTAACAAGCTGTCGAGCAAAGGCATTTTCCTGCCGCAAAGCCCTGAATGGCGCCAGCGCCTCAAACGCCTGCGTTTGCGGAGGCGTCGATGATCGACCTGTGGCCGCACCTGTTACGCCCCTGGTGGCTGCTGCTGCTGCCGTTGCTCGGCTGGCTGCTGTGGCAACTGTGGCACCGACAAAAGCGCGCCGGGCGCTGGCAGATGATCCTGCCGCCGGCGTTTCACGCCGTGCTGCTCAGTGGTGGCAGCGGACGCGAAAGCAAATCCCCCTGGGTGGTGCTCGGCATTGCCTGGCTGTTGGCCCTGTTGGCGCTGCTCGGTCCCAGTTGGCAGCGGGTTGAGCAGTCCAGCCAGAAACCGTCCGACCCGCTGGTAGTGCTGCTGGAACTGACCCCGGAAATGCTCGCCACCGACAGCCCGCCCAACCGTCTGGAACAGGCCCGGCGCAAGCTGTACGACTTGCTGCAGGCGCGCACCGATGCGCAAACCGCCATCGTCGTCTATGCCGGCAGCGCGCACACCCTGGTGCCGTTGTCGGATGACCTGGCCACCAGCCGCAACCTGCTCGAGGCCCTACGCCCTTCGATCATGCCCGAGTCCGGCCACCGCGCCGACCTGGCCGTCGACAAAGCCCTGGGCCTGCTCAACCAGGCGGGCCTGGGCCAGGGCCGCCTGTTGCTGATCGGCTCGTCGCTGTCCAAGCAGGAACGCCAGGGCATTCGCCTGCTGCTGCAAAGCAACCAGGCGCCGAGCCTGTCGATCCTCGGCATCGGCAGCCGCGAAGGCACGCCAGTGACCCAGGAGAGCGGCGAATTCCTCAAGGACGAACAAGGCGCGATTCTGGTCCCGCGCCTCGACAGCCCGACCCTCAAGGCCTTCGCCAGTGAAATGGCCGGGCGTTACCGCGCCGCGCGCCTGGACGACAAAGACCTGCGCCAGCTCGGCGTGCTCGACCCACCCCAAGCCTTGCGCAACGACGGCCAGTTGCTGCACCTGGACACCTGGGCCGACCAGGGTTACTGGCTGCTCTTGCCGCTGCTGTTGCTGGCCGCCTGCGCCGCGCGCCGCGGCTGGCTGTTCTGCCTGCCCTTGTTGCTGTTGATGGCTCCCCAGCCCAGCTACGCCTTCGAGTTCCAGGATTTGTGGCTGCGTCCCGACCAGCAAGGCCAATTCCTGCTGAAGAAAAAACGCCCGGCCGAAGCCGCCGAACACTTCCAGGACCCGCAATGGCAGGGCGTGGCGCTGTACGAGGCCGGCAACTACGCCGAGGCCATCAAGCGTTTTGCCGAAGGCAATGACGCTTACTCCCACTACAATCGTGGCAATGCCCTGGCCAGGTCCGGCGAGCTGGAGGCCGCGGTGGACGCCTACGAACAAGCCCTGGAAGCTCAGCCCGACCTGCAACCGGCGCTGAAAAACAAAGCCCTGGTGGAAACCCTGCTGCAGGAACAGGCGCGGTCCGAGCCCGAGCAGCCGGCAAAAAACGAAGATGACGAAACCGGCCAACCCGGCCAAACTGCGCAACCGGGCGCCAGCGGGCAAAACGCCACAGGCGGCGAAACCTCGACCCAGGGTCAGGGCGAAGCCGGCACCGGTGAGCCCCAGGCCGGCACCCCAGCGCAACCCGGCGGCAACGAAGTACCGGGCAGCGAGCTGGGCGACGAACACACCACCACCCCGCCGCTGCGCACCCATGACGCCAGCCTCGACGGCGAACACCGCCAGGCATTGGAACAGTGGCTGCGGGAGATCCCGGACAACCCCGGCGAACTGCTGCGACGCAAATTCTGGTACGAACAGCAACAACATCAGGACAAGACGCGATGAGCCGCCGCACCACCCTACTGCTCCTGCTGGCGTTATCGGCGGGCCACGCCCAGGCGGCAAGCCTGGTCGCCAGCGTCGACCGCAGCCGCCTCAATTCCGGCGAAACGGTCGAACTGACGGTGGAATCGAGCGATGTGACCCAGTTCGGCAAACCGGACCTGTCACCGCTGGATGCGCAGTTTGAAGTCAGCGGCACGCGCCAGATCAACCAGCTCACCACCCTGGGCGGCGACAACCACGCCACCACCCGCTGGATCATCACCCTGCTGCCCAAGGAAAACGGCACCGTGGTCATCCCGCCCCTGCAAGTGGGCGACTACCAGACCCAGCCCATCATCCTGCAAGTGCTGGAAACCGCCAGCCAGAACACCAACGCCGAGCTGGCGCCGGTGTTTATCGAAGCCAATCTTGACCAACCCAACGTGTACGTGCAGGCCCAAGTGCTGTTGACCGTGCGCGTGTACCACTCGGTATCGCTGTACGACGACAGCAGCCTCACGCCGTTGCAGATTCCCGACACACGCGTGGAACAACTGGGCGAGTCGCGCACCTATGAAAAAGTCATCAACAGCATCCGCCATGGCGTGATCGAAACCCGCTACGCGATCTACCCGCAGCACAGCGGCAGCGTGACGATCCCCGCACAGACGTTCAGCGCAACGCTGGTGGAGTCGCGCCCGCCGCAGGAAAACACCCTGCAAGGCACCAAGCCCGGCAAGTTGATCCACGTCAGCTCAGCGCCACTCACATTGACAGTCAAGCCCAAGCCCGAGCGGTATCCGGCCGACGCGCCCTGGTTGCCGGCGCGCAGCCTGACCCTCACCGAGGGCTGGAACCCGGAGCCTGAGCACGTACAGGTCGGCGACTCGCTGACCCGCAGCCTCACGATCAAGGCCGAGGGTTTGTCCAGCGCCCAGTTGCCGGCGCTGCCCAGTACCGACATCAACGGCCTGCGCCGCTACCCGGACCAACCGGTGCTCGGCAACCAGACCAGTGACCGCGGCCTGGTCGGAAGCCGCGAAGACCGCGAGGCACTGGTGCCCAACCGCGTCGGCGCGCTCGAACTGCCACCGGTGGAAGTGCTGTGGTGGAACACCCACGAGGATCACCTCGAACGCACCAGCCTGCCGGCCCGCACCCTGCAAGTGGCCAACAACCCCAGCCTGGTGGTCGACACGCCGGCCACGCCCACCATCATCACCGCCCCGGATGACAGCCGCCTGTGGCTGTGGCAACTGAGTACCTTGCTGCTGGCCTGCACCACCCTGCTCGGCTTCGGCCTGTGGTGGCGCGCCCGCCGACAACCGGCGGTACAGCGCGCCACGCAAACCGGCCCCAGCCCACGCACTCTGCTCGATGACCTCAAGCGCGCGACCCAGGCCAACGACCCCCACGCCACCCGCCAGGCCCTCGACGCCTGGGCCCGCCAGCAACCGGAAACCCTGGCGGACATGGCGGCGCGGTTCGTGCCGTTGTCGGATGCCTTGGATGGGTTGAATGGCGCGTTGTACAGCGAGAGTGGCCAGTATTGGTTGGGCGAGGAACTGTGGCGCGCGATCAAAGCCATTCCAATGGCCGAGCGCGAGCAAGACCCGGCGATGGATAGCACCAGCCTGCCGCCGCTGTATCCCAAATAACCCCCTGCATCCCAGACACACCACAAATCAAAATGTGGGATGGGGCTTGCTCCCGATGGCGGTGTGTCAGCAATAAATAAAGTGACTGACCCACTGCTATCGGGAGCAAGCCCCCTCCCACATTCGATCTGCGTCGTCCGGTCGACATGCATTGTTAAAGGCCAGCAGTCCATATCCCTTTAATTTGCAGGACGTTTCCTAGACAATCCTTCGGCCTTGCGCCTGCTCATTTCACTGGCTAGCCTTCGCTTCGTCGCTGCATATCAGCGATCGGGTGTGAGAACCCGGGAACCAGTAGGCGCCAAACGCCACAACCGTCGGAACCATGCTTTATGGCGGCTGTGTGCGGGCAGACTTCGGTCTGGCCGGAGTCCTACTGTCCGGTTTTCTCACCCCGCACATAGCTGCCACCCTTTTGTCGAGTGAGACCGATACCGGGATGGCTTCATTTTCAGTAGGAGTTCATTCATGAACAAAATCGTCCCCGACCCACCCTGCGCCCCCCTCTTCGTCGCCCACGAAAACCTCAGCTTCGAAGACGCCATCGCCAGCATATCCTCACTGCTTCGCTGCGCCGCCACCACCGCCACCGAAACGGCCGAAGGCTTGACCGGCACCCAGCGCGACATGGCCTGCGCCACCGAGCACCTGATCGACATGGCCCGCACCCTCGCCGACCGGGCGCTGGATTGCCTGCAACCACCCCCCAACTAACGCCGCATAACCGTGTGGGAGGGGCGGTGCGACGATTCGACTTGCTCCCGATAGCGGTGGGTCAGTTGAATAATGTATGACTCATACACCTATATCGGGAGCAAGCCCCCTCCCACACTCGATTTGTGTCGTCTGGTGAAATGCATTGTTAAAGGCCAGCAGTCCATATCCCTTTAATTTGCAGGACGTTTCCTAGACAATCCCACGGCCTTGCGCCTGCTCACTTCACTGGCTAGCCTTCGCTCCGTCGCTGCATATCAGCGATCAGGGGTGAGATCCTGTGATGTACGGAGCCAAGTGCCACAACCGCGAGCAACATGCTCTATGGCGGCTGTGTGCGGGCAGACTTCGGTCTGGCCGGGTGCTCCTGTACCGGTAATCTCACCCCGCACATAGCTGCCACCTTTTGACGAGTGAGATCGGCAAAAGACTGGCTCCCAATCCAAACAGGAGCTTTACCCATGAACAAAATCGTCCCCGACCCACCCTGTGTCCCCCTCTTCGTCGCCCACGAAAACCTCAGCTTCGAAGACGCCATCGCCAGCATTTCCTCCTTGCTGCGCTGCGCCGCCACCACCGCCACCGAGACGGCCGAAGGCTTGACCGGCACCCAGCGCGACATGGCCTGCGCCACCGAGCACCTGATCGACATGGCCCGTACCCTCGCCGACCGGGCGCTGGATTGCCTGCAACCCACCCCCACTAGCACCGCATAACCCCTGTGGGAGGGGGGCTTGCCCCCGATGGCGGCGGGTCAGTTGAACAATGTATGACTGATACACCGCTATCGGGAGCAAGCCCCCTCCCACAGTTGACCTGTGTCGTCCAAAGCGCCGCATTCACATAACAGGTAAACTCCCCTCCTTTTCATCTTCTCCACGGAGTTCGCCTTGCGTCTGTTCCACACCTCCGACTGGCACCTTGGCCAAAACCTGCACGGCCAGGAACGCGACTTCGAACACGCCTGTTTCCTTGAATGGCTGCTGGGCCAGCTCAAGACCCATCGTCCGGATGCGCTGCTGATCGCCGGCGATATCTTCGACACGGTCAACCCGCCGCTCAAGGCCCAGGAGCGGCTGTACGATTTCATCATCAGCGCGCACGAGCAAAACCCCGACCTGACCATGGTGATGATCGCCGGCAACCACGACTCCGGCTCGCGTATCGAATTGCCCGCGCCGTTGATGCGGCGCCTGCGCACGCATGCGCTGGGCCGCGTGCTGTGGCTGGATGATGGCCAGTTGGACGCCGAGCGCCTGCTGATCCCGTTGCCGAATGCCAAAGGCAAGATCGCCGCCTGGTGCCTGGCATTGCCTTTCCTGCGCCCGGCGCAAGTGACCGGTGCACAGCTGGGTGACGATTACCTGCGCGGTATCGGCCTGGTGCATGAAGGGTTGATCGCCGCCGCCAACGCCAAACGCAAAAAAGGCCAGGCGCTGATTGCCATCAGCCATGCGCACATGGCGGGGGGCTCAGTGTCGGAAGACTCCGAACGCAGCCTGATCATCGGCAATGCCGAGGCGCTTCCCGCCAAACTGTTCGACAACAGTGTCGGCTATGTTGCCCTCGGTCATTTGCACAAGCCGCAAAAGGTCAATGGCGAAGAGCGCATTCGCTACAGCGGCTCGCCGATTCCGCTATCGTTTTCCGAAATCGGCTACAAGCACCAGGTTCTCGATGTGACATTCCAGGGCCAGGCCCTGGTCAGCGTCGAACCGCTCTTGATTCCCCGCTCGGTGAACCTGCAACGCCTGGAAGCCGCGCCCCTGGCCGATATCCTTAAACAACTGGCCGACCTGCCCGACATCGATCTGCTCGCCGAAACCCAGCGCCATCCCTGGCTGGAAGTACGGGTACGCCTCGACGAGCCGCAACCGGACCTGCGCCAGCAAATCGAAACCGCCCTGCAAGGCAAGGCCGTGCGCCTGGTGCGCATTGCCGCCGAATATGCCGGCAAACGCGGCCAGGACGAGGCTGACGACGCGCGCCTGATCGAACTCGACCAGCTGACGCCGCAGGAACTGTTCAGCCGCGCCTGGCAGGACAGCTACGGCAGCGAGGTGGATGAACAGACCTTGAAAGACTTCGCCGTGTTGCTCCAAGACGTGCAGCACGAGGAGGAACAGCCATGAAAATTCTTGCCATCCGCCTGAAGAACCTGGCCTCGCTGGCCGGCCCGTTCGAGATCGACTTTACCGCCGAGCCCCTGGCCAGCGCCGGGCTGTTTGCGATCACAGGCCCCACCGGGGCCGGTAAAAGCACCCTGCTCGACGCGCTGTGCCTGGCGCTGTTTGGCGCCGTGCCGCGGCTGGGCGACACCGGCCAGGCGAAAATGCCGGATGCCGACACGGACATTTCCATCGGCGACCCGCGCACCCTCATTCGACGCGGCACCGGCGGCGGCTATGCCGAGGTGGATTTCGTTGGCGTCAGCGGCCGTCGCTACCGCGCGCGCTGGGAAGCCAACCGCGCCCGCGACAAGGCCAGCGGCAAGTTGCAGAACAGCCGCCAGAGCCTGATCGACCTGGACAGCGACCAACTGCTGGCCAGCCAGAAAACCGAATACAAGACCCAACTGGAACTGGCCCTGGGCCTGAATTTCGAGCAGTTCACCCGCGCCGTGCTGCTGGCGCAAAGTGAGTTCAGCGCGTTCCTCAAGGCCAACGACAACGAACGCAGCGAACTGCTGGAAAAACTCACCGACACCGCGCTGTATACCCGCCTCGGCCGCCGCGCATTCGACAAGGCCAAAGAGGCCAAGGACGCGCACAAGCAGTTGCAGGACCAGGCCACCGGCGTGGTGCCCCTGGCTGCCGAGGCCCGCGCCGAACTGGATCAGCAACTGGCTGACGCCCAGCAACAGTTCAAGCTCCAGCAGGCTCAACTCAAACAGTTGGAGTTGCAGCACACCTGGCTCAAGGAACTGCGCGAATGGCAGGAGCGCCAGCTCGACGCCACGGAACACGTGCAACGGGCCCAGGCCAACTGGAACAACCTGGCCGCACAACGCCAGGACCTGAGTTGGCTGGAGCAGTTGGCACCGCAACGCCATCACTTCGCACGCCAGGCGGAACTGAGCACCCTGCTGACGCCTTTGGCCACGCAGATTCAGGAGCACGTCCAGCAGCAAAGTGCGTTGCAGACCCGGCAGGAGCAGGCCCAACAGCAGTTGGCCGGCGCCCAGGCGGCACTGGCCGACGCCCTGAAAAGCCAGGCTGATGCCGCTGCGCTGCTGCGTCAGGCCTTCGAAGAGCAAAGCACCCTCGCCCACTTGAGCAAAGACCTGGCCAAGCGCAGCGAAGAGCACCTCCAGCAGCACAGCGCCTGCACCGAAGGCCAGACCCAGCTCAATGGTTTGCTGGACAAGCAAGCCCAGGTTGCCGGTCGCCTGCAACGCCTGGGCGCCGAGCTTGAACGCAGCGCAGCCCTGGCACCGCTGAGCGAGGGTTGGACCTACCAGCGCGAGCGCCTGCAACAGCTGATGGTGATTGGCAGCCGCCTGAAAAAGGGCCAGGAAGAACTGCCGCAACTGGAAGCACGCGCCACCCGTGCCGCCGAACAGTTCAGCGCACAGCGCGACTCGCTGGACCTGCTGTACCAGGAGGCCGGTGCCGAACCCCATGCGGTGGCCGAGCAGATTCAACTGCTCGCCAGCCTGTTGCAGGACAATCGCAAGCAACAGCGCGCCTTTGAAGACCTGACACGTCTGTGGGAAAGCCAGCAACAGCTCGACCAGCAAGCCGCCGCGCTGACGCAAAAGCTCGCCGACGCCCAGCAACAACGCGAGCAACTCAACCAGACCGGCCTGCAAGCCAAAGCTGAACTGACGGTTGCCGAGCAGACATTGACGGTGACCAAACAACTGCTCGAGCGCCAACGCCTGGCGCGCAGTGCCAGCGTCGAGGAACTGCGCGAGCAGCTACAGGACGACCAGCCGTGCCCGGTGTGCGGCAGCCATGAGCATCCGTATCACCAACCCGAAGCGTTGCTGCAAAGCCTCGGCCGCCATGACGAAAGCGAAGAGGCCACGGCGCAGAACGCCGTCGACACGCTCAAGGAAAAACTCACCGAACTGCGTGCCGAAGTCGGCGGGCTGATTGCCCAGCAAAAAGAGTTCCTGCAACAGCAGGAGCAGTTGGCCGCGCAACAACAGGCGCTGAAACCGAGCCTGGATGCGCACCCGTTGGCCGCATCACTGTTCAACCAGGACGCCGCCAAACGCAGCCCTTGGCTGGCTCAGCAACTGGCCCAGCTGACGCAAAGCATCACCCAGGACGAGCAACGCCAGGCCGCCCTGCTCAACCTGCAACAAAACGTCGGGCGTTTGCAGCAGCAATTGCAAGCCGCCCAGGACGCCAGCCAGCAGGCGCGCCAGTTGCTGGTGGACCAGCAGCGCGAACTGTCCAACGACCGCGAACGCCTCGACGAAGAACTCAATGCCTTCGCCAGTCTGTTGCCGGCCGAGACCCTGGAAGGCCTGCGCAAGGAACCTGCGGCCACCTTCATGCAGTTGGACCAACAGGTCAGCCAACGCCTGGAGCAACTGGGCCATCAGCGCGATGAGCTGGCCGAGCAGCAGGAACGCCAACAGGCCATCGAGAAACAACAGACCCACCAGCAGCATCGCCAGCAGCAACTGGAGACACTGGCCCAACAGGTCGGCGAACTGACCACCCAACAGCAGGCCGCCCAGCAGACACTCCGCGACCTGCTCGGTAACTACGACAGCGCCGAACAGTGGCAGCAGCAACTGGAGCAGGCCGTCGCACACGCACGCCAAGGCGAAACCGACACCAACCAGCAACTGCAAGACACCCGTACTGCGCTGGTGCAATTGGCCGCCGACCTCAAGGCCCAACAGCAACGCCAACAGGCGCTGCTTGCCGAACAGCAGGCGCTCGATAGTCGTCTTCACGAATGGCGCGGCCTGCACCCCGAACTGGATGACGCCGGCCTTGCCCGGTTGCTGGCCTTCGACGAAACGCAGATCAACGCACTGCGCCAGCAGCTGCAGCACAGCGAAAAAGCCGTCGAACAAGCCCAGGTCCTGCTGCAGGAGCGCGAACAGCGCCTGGCCGAACACCAGGCCCTGCACAACGGCAATCTCGACGCCGAACAGCTGGACAGCACCCTCGCCACCCTCAACCGGCAATTGGCCGAAGGCGAGAAACAGCTGGCCGAACTGCGCGCGCGCCAGGCCGAAGACCAGCGTCGCCAGGACGCCAACAGTGCCCTGGCCGACCAGATCGCCACGGCCTATGACGAGTGGCAGCGCTGGGCACGCCTGAACGCGCTGATCGGCTCGGCCACCGGCGACACCTTCCGCAAGATCGCCCAGGCCTACAACCTCGACCTGCTGGTGCACCACGCCAACGTGCAATTGCGCCAACTGGTGCGCCGCTACCGCCTCAAGCGCGGCGGCAGCATGCTTGGCCTGTTGGTGATGGACACGGAAATGGGCGACGAGCTGCGCTCGGTGCATTCGCTGTCGGGCGGTGAGACGTTCCTGGTGTCGCTGGCGTTGGCCCTGGGCCTGGCGTCCATGGCGTCCAGTACGTTGAAGATCGAATCGCTGTTTATCGACGAAGGTTTCGGCAGCCTCGACCCCGAGTCGCTGCAATTGGCGATGGACGCGCTGGATGGCCTACAGGCCCAGGGCCGCAAGGTGGCGGTGATCTCTCACGTGCAGGAAATGCACGAGCGCATCCCGGTGCAGATCCAGGTCAAGCGCCAGGGCAATGGCTTGAGCACGCTGGAGGTCAAGTGAGCGAGGCGCTGCTGTATTCGTTCAGGCGCTGCCCCTATGCCATGCGTGCGCGCCTGGCATTAAGGTACTCGGGCGTTGCCGCGCGCATCATCGAAGTCAGCCTCAAGGCCAAGCCGGCCGAGATGCTGGCGCTGTCGCCCAAGGGCACGGTGCCAGTGTTGAGCGTGGACGGCCAGGTGATCGATGAGAGCCTGGCGATCATGCAATGGGCACTGGCGCAGCATGACCCGGACAATTGGTTGCTACAGGGTGAGCCTGCGGTGCTGGCGTTGATTGCCGAGAATGACGGGGGCTTCAAACATTCCTTGAATCGATACAAGTACGCCGAGCGGTACCCGGAGCAGCCGATGGAATTCTATCGAGCCGAGGGCGAGGTGTTCTTGAGCAAGCTTGATGCGCTATTGGCTGGGCGTGATTACTTGCTGGCCGATCATCTGAGCCTGGCCGACGTGGCACTGGCGCCGTTTGTGCGCCAGTTTGCCCATGTGGATCGAGCGTGGTTTGCCGCCACGCCGTATCGGCGGTTGCAGGCCTGGTTGCAGCGTTTTCTGGAAGCGCCGCTGTTTATCGCAGTAATGGCCAAGATTTAAGGCAGGCTCGATCCACATTGGACCTCTGCGGCCTGAAGCTCAGTGCTGGTGTTTGTGATCCAGCGCAGCGTAGAAATTGGCGCTCTGTTGCAGGTATTTCTGGGTGTAGGCACTGGTGCTCGATTGCTTGCCGGCAACCTCCACACTGGCCGAAGCCGGCAGTGCAACAGTGGCCGATACAGCGGAAGCAGCGATAACAGAGAAGAGATTGAAGTTCATGGCGGTAACCCTCGTGTTCGTTTGGTTGAGTGGCCGGGGAAGGCCTTGGAGCCAAACTTACGCCCGAGGGTTGAACCTTAGAAATGCTTTGAAACAGTAGCCGCTATTAATAGAATTAATACCAAGAGTCAGGCCCCGCACTCCGGGGCCTGTGGCTTATTGACGCAGCAGAAACTTGAGGTCACTGGGGGCGTCGATCGGCAGTTTTTGCACGGTCTTACCCAACAGGCCGGTCTTGGGATCGCGTTCAACCACCACGATTTCATTGCTTTTCTGATTGGCGATCAACAAGAACTTGCCGCTGGGGTCCAGGCTGAATTCGCGCGGATGGTCGCCTTCTACCGAGCGCTGCTGCACCTGCTTGAGGTGAGCGGTGGCCGGGTCGATGCTGAACACCAGGATATGGTTGGCCGTACCCCGGTTGCTCACATACAGGAACTTGCCGTCGCTGGAGGCATGCAGCGCCGCGCCGGCTTTGTCCGACACCGGTTGCCCGGTGGCGTAATCCACCAACTGGGTTTGGGTCAGCTTGCCGTCGGCGTAGTCGAACACCGCCACCTGGGCGCTCATCTCGGTGGTCAGCCAGGCGTGCTTGCCATCGGCGCTGAACAGCAGATGACGCGGGCCGCTGCCCGGTGGCAATTGCACCGATGCAGGATTGGCCGGGGTCAACGGCTGCTCGTGGTTGGCCTTGGGGTCGTAGCGGTAGGCAAACACCTTGTCGGCCCCCAGGTCCTGGACGAACACGTACTTGCCGTCCGGCGACGACACCACCGAGTGCACATGGTTGGACGCCTGGCGCTCAGGGTTGACGCGGCTGGCCGGATGCGCGCTCAGCTGCACCGGCGGCGAGAGTTTGCCCGAGGCGTCCACCGGCAGGATCGCCAGACTGCCACCCGGATCTTCCATCACCGAGTAGTTGGCGACGAACAGGTAGCGCCCGTCAGCGGCGAGGCTGGAGTGGGTCGGCTCGTTGCCCAGGCTCTGTACCTGGTTGATCAAGGTCAGTTGATGATTCTGCGGATCAATGCGGTAACTGCTCACACGACCGACCGCGTCTTTTTGCCCAGGACCATTCTCGTTGACCACAAACAGGTGTTGCTGGTCTTTGGAAACCGTCAGCCACGAGGGGTTGGCGGCCTTCGCGGCCAATACCGGCTTGCCCTCGAACTGGCCGGTGCGGCTATCAAATTGCAGGCGGTAGATGCCTTCGCTGGTACCGGCGGTGTAGCTGCCCACCAACAGTTCATAGGTAGCGGCCGGTGCAGCCTGCACCGACATTGCACCGACACTGCCGGCCATCAGCAGGGGCCAGAATTTACGCATCATCATCGGCTTCATCCTCGTCATTATTGTTATCACCCGTGATCGCACTCAAGCAGACCAGACGATGCTCGCCGTCTTCGTTCACCAGCAGCCAGCTTTGCAAGGTCTCATCAAAAGTCGCGGCACTCAGCTGTTCTGGACTGAATGTCCAACGTTTGAGTTCCCGACCATCCATGCTTTCGATCCGCAGGTGCTGATCGAAGGTGAAGTCGAAGGCGTGGAGGTCATTGATGATCAGCATGTCGCTGGTGGTCAGAGCAGTCGTCAGGGTGTCGGCAGTCATTACGGAATCAGTCATCTGAATAAGAAGAGCAGGCATGATAGGCGAGTTTCGCCCCCGCACCCAACGTGCCCTGTCGCTTGAGGTATTTGAATACCCCTCCTCCCACGCCAACCCGGCGTTAAGTAATCGGGCATCGCATCGATGCCCACTGACTGCACAGAAGAGACCTCAAGATGCCATCCTCTAACCTTTCCACCCCGACCGTGGCGCAAACGGTCAGCGCCCAATTCACCAGCCGTCCCACGTTCGAGTCCGTCGTGCAGCGCACGCTGGCGGCGGCGATCAACGAACGTTATCCGGGCCTGACGCTGGACTGGCCCACGCTTCAACTCGCCATGCCGATTGCCGGCCGCGCCTGGCAGTTCGAACCCTTCCTGCCAAAAGTACTCGACTACCTGGCATCCGGCCTGCCTGTGGACTTCAACGAGGTGGACACCCTTGCACCATACCTCACCCAACACACACCGACGCCGATCAAAACACCCGCCGGCCATCGGCTGGACATGCAAGTGATCGACACCCTGGTGCGCGAGCTGCCTTGGTCAGTGCCCATCGGCCTGCAAAATGCGCTCAGCGACTATTGGAACCCCACCCCTGAAGACCCCACCAACCGCTGGCACTGGCTCAGTGATACCCTGCGTGACACCCTGCAATTGGCAGCCCTCAAGCAACCGGGTTTGACTGAGGCCGAGCGTGACACCCTGCAGCAGGTGATCACCTGCCCCACCCATGGGCAGCGGGTGCAACGCTATGGTGAGGCGGCGACCTACGCCTACACCCTGGAAACCAGCCTGCACAATGGCGACGACCAGGACAGTGTGCTGCTAAGTCCGCGACTGTTGCTGGTGCGCAAGCTCGATAGCGACGTGGTTGTGTTGTTGTGCCGGCCCGATGGAAGAACCGAGTCGTTCACATCGATAGACGCACTCGGCCAATACTGGGGCGAGTACACCGCCAACCAATACGCCATCAGCGCCATGACCTGGAAGCGCTATGAGGTTCAGAACAATGCCTTCGACCAGCAGGCGGCGTTGATCCTGAATCGGCAGTTGCAGCAGATCGGAGCACTGCGCCTGCCCAGCTACGCAGGATTAAGCACCCTGCGGGCGCTGTACTGCGAAATCAGCGACCCTGCGCATTATTTTCTCGACGCCACGCCAGTCGACCCAACAATTGCCAGCGCATTGCGCGCAAAACTGCCAGGCTGGCTGCAACAGGCAACCGCCGACCAGCGTACGGCCTATCGTCAATACAGCCTCGGCCTGGCCAGCAGTACCCTGCTCAACCAGGGCCGGACCTTTCTCAGCGATGTCACTGATCTCCATGCGTTTACCGTCAACGCCCTGTCCCAAGCCCTTGAAAACACCGCAAAGGCCAGCGGTGCCGAGGTAGCTCCCGAGTCCTGGCACCCCGATAAGGTGCAACTGACCTTCACCCACTACATCGGCGCGATCGGTGCCGTGGGCATCCCGGCCATCCAGCATATGAGCCTGACGGAACTGGCGATCAAAAACCTGGTGGGCCAGCCCAACGGGACATTGACGTTGGCACACACAGCCGGCCTCTCGCTGCCCGCCTGGTTGACGCCGGACTACATAACGCGCACCGATGGGCTGATTGAGACGGTCGATATCGGCAAGACCTACCCCGATTACCTGAACAAACAATTGCTGGTCCAATCCACGCAGTCCACGAAGCGCTTGCGGATGTTTTCCGAGCAACTGCGCAACCAATTACCGCTGCTGGCGCTGGAACTGCACCTGAAGCACGAAGCGGCGATCACGGCCCTCGGCGCACGTTACGTCGCGGCGCTGGTCCAGGCCGACGCAGAGGCGCGCCAGGTCGACGGCAACAGGGTGGTCATTCGCAGCCTCGCCCTGCTGCGCAAACCGCAAGCCCAGCCGGACGTGGTCGCCAATATGTTCATCATTGAAGCCCTGGACAATACCCGGGGCCCGCATGTGCTCTACCGGCCGCTGTACGCTGATTCATTGCGCGAATTCGCAACACGCCAGGACGTGTTGAACGCCATCGCCCAACCGGGCCCGTTGCAAGCCAGTGTGCTGACCTGGCTGCCCGATGCGGCGCGGCCGATCTATGCCAACGGCGGTTTCCTGGAACCGCATTATGTGCGCTTCGGCCTGGGTGACGAATTTGCGCCACTCACGGCGACCCCCCCGCCAGCCGAGTTAGCGAACGACGGCGCCAGCCACGAATTGCTGCACTACCTGCTGAACGGACGGCTGTTCGAGTACCTCTATGGCAGCAACGCCAGTACCTTGGTCGGCCAGGCACGCAGTGAAACGGTCTCCAACCGCAGCAGCCGTTGGGCGATGTTCCTGGAAACCGGCGGCGTCCTGTTCTCGAGCTTATTGATGCCGCTGTTGCGCGGGCCGGCACTGTTAACGGCCTGGCTCGTGACACTGGCGTCAAGTCTTCAGGAAGACCTGCCGACGCTGGAGAGCAGTGACCCGATAGCACGGGAGCTGGCAGGTGCCGATTTACTGATTAACCTGGCGGGGGTGCTGAGTGACGTAGTGGCAGTGACGGCGCTGGCTACCGCCCTGCCCGCCCGACTCAAAGAACAGGTACTGCGCCCACCGGCCCCACGACTGTTGCCGGAACAGTGGCCGCGCCCCAAGGCGCCGCGGGTGAGCGAAGGCGCCGTGGTCATGGCCGATCAAAGCCCAGGAGAACGAAGCCTGGTGCTGGACCTGAGTTTCTCCAGCGTGCGCAATCGCCTGTCGGCCGAACAAACGAGAAAGCTGTTGCGCTTGAGTGTGCCGCGCCCGTCACCGCTGCCGACGCCCGTACTCACGGGCCCCCGCCGAGGCCTGTATGTGATTGACGGAGCCTGGCATGTCTTGATCGATGAACACCTCTACCGGCTCAGCCCGTTGGCGGACGACAGCTTCGTCATCATCAACCCTTTCGATGCCAGTCAGCACGGGCCTTACGTAAGAGCCGATGCTCAGGGCCGCTGGTCGGTGGACCTCAACCTGCGCCTGCGCGGTGGCATGCCGCCCAAGCGCATCGCTGCCGAACGTCAACGCAAGGCACAGCGAAAGCTGCAGTTGCAGGACCAGTTTCAGGACTTCGTGTCCCAGCAAGTCCCCCTGCAAAAAGCCGCTGATATCGCGCAAAGCGTGATGGAAAAGTCCGCACAAGACCCGCGCTTTACCCCGCAACAACGCGCCGGCCATCGCCAACAGTTCGATGCGGCCCTGCAGCGCCAGATGGCGCAGTTCCAGGTGATTTTGCAGAGCGCGAACGAGCGCATTGAACACGGCATTCCACTGCGCCCCGAGACCGTTTTGACGCTGATGGAAAACACCGTCAACACGGCGCGCAAATCCGTGGTGGTGGCTGAAGCGGACCGCGCGCAGCTGTATGCCGACAACATCCCATTCACCGCCGGGGGGTTGCCGCTCAAGCAGATCGTTCTCAAGGAGTACTCACGCTACCTGACGTTTATAAAGGCGTTGAGTGAAATCAACCAGCGCGCCCTGACCGGTCTGGAACTCAAGGATCGGTACCTGGCGGCGCTCTACGACAAGGGCGCAGAAGGCGTGAAGGTGTTCGAGCGCCTGACCAGCGACCGCCCGGAGGCCGAAGTCAGCTTTTTCAGCGTGGCCGGACTGCACCTGATGACCCTGCGCATCTTGAGTGTCAAGGAAGCGAGCGTCGGCCTGCTTGAGGGTTTGAATGCCATTATCGACCCGTTGAGGGTACAGGTGCGCTCCCACTCCGAACTCAAGACACTTGAGCTCAGCGCGACCGAGCAGCGCGAAACGCTGGAGAGCCTGGTCGAACACTACGGCCAGGCCCTGGACGGTTTGCAAGGCATTCGCGAGATAAATGCGCAGGAGCTGGAAACCGACTACTTCGACCAAATGTTCAAACTCATCGAAACCCTCTATGAAGATACCAGCCAGCAACTCGCCAACGACGTCAAGCCCTCCCCCCATCCACGCAAACGCCCGCTCAAGCGCCCCAAGATCAGCGTCGGGCGGCCGCAAAAAAAGCTGATCAAGACGCGCAGCGGTGCTGTCCTGATCGGCGATCTGAAGCCCGCCGACACGAACACTTCCATAGACGTGGTGGAAATGCACGCGGAGGACAATCAGCAACTGATTGCCACTTACTCGCGTCACGGTGACGTGTGGGGCGAAATGCACGTTGCGACGCCGCCTCAACCGCCTGCGCCGACGCGCCCGCTCAATGTCATCAAGGGCGAGGCGCGAAAACTGTTCGCGCAGCTGGACGAATATCTCGAGGGCGCAGAACGTTATCAAAAGCGCTGCCGATATCCGCAGGAAATCGAGGAGCTGATGAACAACAACGCGACCCGCCTCGACACGACCGCCACCGAGCTGGACATGGCGATTCAGGCGCAACCCGCCGAGTCGCGGCTGGCGGCCGATCAGACGTTGGTCGAGCACATGCGCCAGGGCGCCCTGCGCCTCAAACAAAAGGGCCACGCACTGCGCACGGCGCTGAGCCTGGCGCTGCCTCCCACCCACGGCAATCTGCAGTTTTTGTTCAATCAGCAGTTGATACAAGTCGCAAGGCTGGGCGAGCGCATCCAGCTGACAGGCGCGCGTAAAGACTTCATCCAGGAGTACGCGATCAACGACCGGCGCGGTTACCCGCTGTGGTATGCGCACTTTCACTACGCCACCGCGCAAACGCCCAAGGCCGACTACGGCGTGGCGCACCTGAAGACCGTCGCCCAGCGCAAACTAAGCTATTACTCCCTGCTGGACATGGCACACAGCCCACAGGCCGTAGTGGACGTGCATCGCGGCATGCTCGGTAAAAACCTGGCCGAGCGCTGGTTCCTGCCATTGGCGACCTGACCGGGGCGGCGGTGGCCGGCTCGCGTCGGCCACCCGTGCAGGTCAGATCCGGAAACGAATAGCCGGACCTACGCTAATCAACGCGTCCAGGGTATTTCGCGCAGAGGTTGAAACAGCTGATAACGCATTTCGCACATTGGCCTTGCGACCAGTCGCTATGTTTCGCCTCAGCGTTATGTCCGTTCACGCCAAGGAGGCGTCCGCCAATACCGAACGAACCATCCTGTTTCAGAAAAAGAACCTCAGCGATCCACAGCGCCGGGATACCGTCAACCCCCTGGGCTGGAACGATATGCTGCAAGATCAGGCCGACAAGCTTGAGCAGATCGCCCGGCAAACCGAAGCCAGCCATGGTAACGGCCAGAAGCCACCGAACTGGTCGCCCAATGGCGTGCCAGCGCCAGCGAGCTACAGAAGGCGCGCCAGCATTGCGCCGACGGCTACCAGGTGCTGCCGCCCAAACCGGAAAATCCCGTCCCAACGCACCAAGACCCGGAAAGACTTGATCCGGGAAGCCAACAATCAGGGGGTAGAGCAAATCACCCGCTCGCGGATCGCGCCGCCCTTGGATGACAAGCTGTTTCTGAAGTTATAAACGCGAAGCCGGTTGAGGGGCAACTGCCCTCAACCGGCCAGGTGGTGGGATAACGCGAGTTTAGTGAGCGAACAGCGAATTGCCCTTCTGCCCCGCCAGCTTCTCGGGTTTGATCAGGAACCGCGCCAGCGCCGGCAGCAGCCACAGCGCGCCGAACATGTTCCACAAGAGCATGAAGGTGAGCATCAGGCCCATATCGGCCTGGAACTTGATCGCCGAGAAGATCCAGGTGCACACGCCAATGGCCAGGCACAGGCCGGTGAACAGCACGGCTTTACCGGTGGATTTGAGCGTCTGGTAATACGCTTCCTGCAAGGGCAGGCCCGCGCGCAGGAAGCTTTCCAGGCGGCTATAGATGTAAATGCCGTAGTCCACGCCAATGCCCACGCCCAGCGCCACCACCGGCAAGGTCGCCACCTTGACGCCAATGCCCATGAACGCCATCAGCGCGTTGCCCAGTACCGAAGTCAGCACCAGCGGCAGCGCGATGCACAGGGTCGCGGCCCAGGAGCGGAAGGTGATCATGCACATGGTCGCCACGCAGAGGTACACCAGGATCAGGATGGTCAGTTCCGATTCCTTGATCACCTCGTTGGTGGCCGCTTCGATCCCGGCATTACCCGCGGCGAGGATGAATTCCAGGCCGTCCTTGTTGTTCTCCCTGGCGAAGTCCTGCACCGCATGCACCGCGCGGTCGAGGGTTTCGGCCTTGTGGTCGTTGAGGAACACCAGCACCGGCGCCAGGGAGCAATTGTTGTTGTACAGGCCGTCGGCACGGGCGATGGAGTTGTTCAGCACGTCGGGGTTACGCGACAGGGTTTCCCACTTCAGGTTGCCCTCGTTCATGCCCTTGATCATCTGCTTGGACACGGTCACCAGCGAGATCGCCGACTGGACGCCCTCGGTGTTCTGCATCTTCCACATCAACTGGTCGATCGGCGCCATGGCTTCATAGCGCGAGCAGCCCTCGGCCTTGGTCTTGACCATCACCACCAGTACGTCGGAGCTGGTGGAGTAGTTGCTGATGATGAAGTTGTTGTCTTTGTTGTAGCGCGAGTCCGGGCGCAGTTCCGGTGCGCCCTGGTCGAGGTCGCCGATCTTGAGGTTCTGGCTGTACCAGAGACCGCCGCCAAACGCGACCAGTGCCAGCAGGACCGAGACCGGTGCCACTTTGGCGCTGGCGAATTTGGACAGCAGGCGCCAGAACGGATGGTCGCGGTGCGCGTCTTTCTTGCTCCTGGCGATGGCGCGGTGGCTGATGCCGGCATAGGAAATCGCCACCGGCAGCAGGATCAGGTTGGTGAACACGATCACGGCCACGCCGATGGACGCACCGATGGCCAGTTCACGGATCACACCGATGTCGATGATCAGCAGGGTAATGAAGCCCACCGCATCCGCGAGGATCGCGATCATCCCCGGCAGGAACAGTTGGCGGAAGGTACGCCGTGCCGCAGTGAGTGCGTTGTCTGCCTCGCTGGATTGCAGGGCGATGCCGTTGATCTTCTGCACGCCGTGGGAAATACCGATGGCGAAGATCAGGAACGGCACCAGCATCGAGTACGGGTCCAGCCCGAAGCCGAAGAAGTGCATCAGCCCGAGTTGCCAGACCACCGCCACCAGCGTCGTGCTCAACACCGCGACGGTGCTGCGCAGGCAGTTGGTGAACCACAGCAGCAGCACCAGGGTGATGACAAATGCGATGCCGAAGAACAACACCACCATCACCAGGCCGTCGATCAGGTCGCCGACCTTCTTGGCAAAGCCGACGATGTGGATCTTGACGTTGGGGTTCTGCGCTTCGAACTTGTCGCGGATCTTGTCTTCGAGCTCATGGGAGAACTTGCGATAGTCCAGGGCCAGCAACTTGCCCTGGTCCTGCGGGTCCGGGTAGGCCTCCAGCAGCGGGATATCGACGATGCTCGACTTGAAATCGTTGGACACTAGACGCCCGACCTGGCCGGACTTGAGCACGTTGTTGCGCAGTTGGTCGAGGCTCTGCGCCGAGCCGTTGTAGCTTTGCGGGATGACTTCGCCCCCGGCAAAACCCTCTTCGGTCACTTCGGTCCAGCGTACGCTGGGGCTCCACAGCGACTTGAGGCCCGAGCGGTCGACGCCGGAGATGTAGAACACCTCGTCGTTGATCTGGCGCAGGGTCTCCATGTAGTCCTTGGTGAAGATGTCACCGTCCTTGGCCTCCACCGAAATGCGCACGGTGTTGCCCAGGTTCGCCAGGTCGTTGCGATGCTCCATCATCTTTTCGATGAAGGGGTGCTTGAGGGGGATCATCTTTTCAAAGCTGGTGGACGGGCGAATCAAGGTCGCCTGCCAGAACAGGAAAATGCTCACCAACAGGCAGATGATGATCACTGCCGGGCGGTTGTTGAAGATCAGGCGCTCAAGAAAGGTCGCTTTATCGTTGTGATGACTGCTCATGCTTTCCCCGCCTTTTTATTGTTTTGTCGGTTCAGCGCCGGCTGGCGTGGCAACACGCACACCGCCCTGCCCCGCGAGGATCAAGTTTCCATTACCCGCCGCCGTGACCGCCGACAGCGAAATGCGATCCGGGCGATTGAAGACGCTGAAGGTCTGGCCGTCGTCGTGGCTCACCACCACGCTGCCGCCGTTGCCGACCACCACGATGGAACCATCCTCCAGCAAGGCCGCGCCCGACAAACCGAACTCCAGGGCACCCCGCGCGGCGTTCAATTGGACCTGCTCCCAGGTGCCGCCGAAATCCGTGGAACGGTAAAGGTTGCCGCGCAAGCCATAGGCCAGAAGCGTTCGCGCCTGCGCGGTGCCGATCACGCCAAACAGCGAGCCCTCGTAGGGGCCTTCGAGTTTTTCCCAGGTCTGGCCGTCGTCGCTGGAGCGGAACATGCTGCCCTGCTCGCCGACGATGAACAGGCCGGCGTCCTTGATCTGGGCGATGGCATTGAGGTGGTATTGGTCTTCGTTGTCGAGGCGGTCGCTGACGTCGGCCCAGGTCTGGCCGCCGTCGGTGGTTTCGATCAGCGCACCGTAGGCGCCGACGGCCAGGCCGTGGCGGGTGTCGTTGAACCACACATCGAGCAACGGCGCTTCGCGCTTGAGGTCCTGGTATTGCTGGGTCCAGGTGGCGCCGCCATCGGTACTGGCGAGGATTTGCGCATCATGGCCCACGGCCCAACCATGTTGTTCATCGGCAAAAAATACCGCGGTGAGCAACTGCCGGGTCGGCACTTTGGCCTGGACCCAGGTGGCGCCCTGGTCGTCGGAATAGAGGATATGCCCGCGATCACCGACCGCCACCAGGCGCTTGCCGGCATGCACCACGTCGATCATCAGGCCTTTGGCGGCCTTGGGGGATTCAATCGCAAACACTGCGGCGGCGGGGGTATCGCCGGCGGCGTGGACGGCGGTCGGCACCGCGACGGCGCCAAACAGCGAGAGCGCTGTGGCCAGCAACGCGACCCTGCGTGCGGCGCGTGGGCGGCAAACAACCCAACCCATGACAGGCTCACTCATAGACCTTTCTCCTATTTATTATTGTTAGGTCTTGCCTTGCGGGGCGCCGAAACCTGCAATCTAGAGCGCCTGAAGGAAGCAGGGGCCATCCTATCGGGCTTTGGAATCGTCTGACAATCAGCGCTACGTTATCTTTTGTTAACTGACGGCTTTTGGCCATGTGGTGAATATAGTCGCATTCGCCAGGCTGATTGCCGAGCGAGGAATGAATTTTTATTCCATCTATTGAATTTAGAGAATTTTTATTCCATTAATACGCACTCTGAAAACAATAATCCAAAGGACCACGGCAATGCGTGAACTCGGAATCGGCTTGATCGGCACAGGCTCCATGGGCCGAGCCCATGCCCTGGCATTCAACAATGCGCGGGCGGTATTCGAGCTGCCGGTACAGCTCAAGCTGGCCGCCCTGGCCGATGCCGACACCGAACGCGCCCAGCGCTGCGCCACCGCCTGGGGTTTTGCCCAGGCCCATGGCGACTGGCAAGCGTTGATCAACGATCCCAAGGTCGATGTCGTGGCCATTACCACCCCCAACCACTTGCATTACCCCATGGCCATGGCGGCCATCGCGGCGGGCAAGGCGGTGTATTGCGAAAAGCCCCTGGCCGTGAGCCTCGAACAGGCCGACGCCATGCGCCGTGCCGCCAGCGCCGCCGGTGTCGTCACGCGGGTGGGATACAACTACCAGCACAACCCGATGATCACACTGGCACGGCAGATGATCGCCAATGGCGAACTGGGCGACATCATCAGCTTCCAGGGCGAATTCAGCGAAGACTTCATGGCCGACCCTGCATCACCGTGGTCATGGCGCTGTGAAGTGGCGCACGCCGGCGGCGCCCTGGCGGACCTCGGCAGCCACTTGCTGTCGATGGCGCGGTATCTGGTCGGCGATGTGGTCAGCGTGTGCGCCGACTCCCACACCGTGCATGCCCTGCGCCCTGCGGTAAAAGGCAGCAACGACCTCAAGGCCATCGCCGTGGATGACCAGGTGCATGCGCTGCTGCGTTTCGCCAACGGCGCGCGCGGTACGGTGAGCAGCAGTTGGCTCAAGCAGGGCTACAAGAATCACCTGAGTTTTGAGATCAGCGGGACCAAAGGCACGCTGGCCTTCGACCAGGAGCGCTTGAATGAACTGCGCCTGTGCCGTGTCGGCCAGGACGGTTTCCAGCGTTTGCTCGCCGGCCCGGCCCTGCCCGGTTATGCAGCGTTCAGCCCGGCGGCGGGGCATCAGTTGGGCTACAACGAGTTGAAAACGCTGGAGGTGCAGGAGCTGATCATGGCCTTGGCCGGGCAAGGGGCGGATGGTACTGATTTTGAGGCGGCGTGGGAGGTGGAGCGGTTGGCGACGGCAATTCGCGTGGCGGCCCAGGAAGAACGTTGGGTCAACGTGAACTCGGTTTGAAGCACAATGCAACCCCCTTTGAGAGGAGCTGCATTGTTTCTGCCTTGGCTTCTTAGAACCGACCGATTCTTAAGTCAATCGCCCCTCCCACATTTGATCACCGACATACCTTTAAATCAGCGCAAGGCTCGGCGCAGTACTTTGCCCACGGTGGTCTTGGGCAGCTCAGTGCTGCGAAACTCCACATACCTGGGCACCTTGTAGCCAGTGAGGTATTCCCGGCAGTGGGCGAGGATCTGCTCCTGGGTCAGGCTCGGGTCCTTGCGCACCACGATGATCTTGACCTTCTCCCCGGTCACCCCATCCTCGACGCCAATCGCCGCCACTTCGCTTACACCTGGGTGCAGCGCCACCACGTCTTCGATTTCATTGGGGTACACATTGAAACCCGAGACCAGGATCATGTCTTTCTTGCGGTCCACCAGGCGGATGTACCCGCGTTCGTCCATCACGCCAATGTCTCCGGTGGACAACCACCCCTCGGCATCCAGCACTTCGGCGGTCGCTTCCGGGCGTTGCCAGTAGCCTTGCATGACCTGCGGGCCGCGCACTTGCAGTTCGCCCTGCTCGCCGATATCGGCCAGCTCGCCGTCTTCGCGCATAAAGCGCACCCAGGTCGACGGCAGCGGCACACCGATGCTGCCGGTGAAGTCCATCTCGCGCATGCGTGAAATATCGATGGGGCTGATGCTCACCACCGGCGAGCACTCAGTGAGGCCATAACCTTCGATAATCGGCAGCCCGGTGACTTGCTTCCAGCGTTTGGCCACCGCCGTGTGCGTGGCCATGCCGCCGGCGATCACCAGGCGCAGGTCGGAAAAGTCCCGCGCACAGAACGCCGCGTTTTCCAGCAAACCGTTGAACAGCGTATTGACCCCCGCGATGCCGTTGAAGCGCTCCTTGCGCAGGATCATCTGCACCCGCTTCACGTCCCGCGGGTTGGCGATCAGGATGTTGCGCCCGCCCAGGCACATGAACATCAGGCAATTCACCGTCAGCGAGAAGATGTGGTACAGCGGCAGCAAGGTAACGTTGGTTTCCTGTTTGTCCTGGTTCAACTGATCACCGACCCAGGCCTTGGCTTGCAGCAGGTTGGCGATGATATTGCGGTGGCTGAGCATCACGCCCTTGGCATCGCCCGTGGTGCCGCCGGTGTATTGCAGGAAGGCCAGGTCATCAAGGGCCAGGCTCACCGGCACGTGGTTCAGCGCCCGTCCGTGTTTCAAGGTCTGGTTGAAACGCACCGATCCCGGCAGGTTGAACGCCGGCACCTGCTTTTGCACGCGACGCAGGATGAAGTTCATCGCGGCGCCTTTGAAGCTGCCGAGCAAATCACCGATGGCCGCCACCACCACGCGCTTGACGCTGCTGCCGACGATGACCTTTTCCAGGGTGTGGGCGAAGTTCTCGAAGATCACCACCGTTTCGGCGCCGCTGTCCTTGAGCAAGTGCTTGAGTTCATGGGCGGTGTACAACGGGTTGACGTTGACCACCACGGCACCCACCAGAATCGTGCCGAGCAGGCAGATGGGATACTGCAAGCAATTGGGCATCATCAGCGCCACACGGTCGCCAGGCTTCACGCCTTGGCCCTGCAGCCAGGCGGCGAACGCGATGCCCTGTACCTGCCAGTCGGCGTAGGTCATTTCGGTGCCGATGCTGACGTAGGCTACGCGCTCGCGGAATTTCTCCAGGTGCTCCAGGAACACTTCGCGCAACGACGGGTAGTTCTCGATAGCGGCATCGATGTCTGCCGGGACGCCGGGCAGGTAAGCGTTCAACCACACCCGTTCGGTGTGTTCCAGGCTGATAGCGTTCATGGCAGTCTCCTTGTTGTTGTTTTGGTTGGCGCTATTTTTCGACGATGGCGGTAATGCCCAGCCCGCCCGCCGCGCAGATCGAGATCAACCCGCGACCACCGCCGTTTTCATCAATGGTCTTGGCCAGCGCCGCCAGTTGCCGGCCACCGGTGGCGGCGAACGGATGGCCGCAGCCGAGCGAACCGCCGTTGACGTTCATTTTGGCGCGGTCGATGGCGCCCAGCGGCGCGTCCAGGCCCAGGCGTTCGCGGCAGTAATCGGGGTCTTCCCAGGCTTTGAGGGTGCACAGCACCTGGGCGGCGAAAGCCTCATGTATCTCGAAGAAATCGAAGTCGGCAAAGCTCAGGCCCTCGCGCTTGAGCATGCGCGGCACGGCGTAGGCCGGGGCCATCAGCAGGCCCTCGCTGCCGTCGACGAAATTCACCGCCGCCGTCTCGCCGGTACGCAGGTAGGCCAGCACCGGCCAGCCATTGGCGGCGGCCCATTCCTCACTGGCCAGCAGCACCACCGAGGCGCCGTCGGTGAGCGGCGTGGAATTGCCCGCCGTCAGGGTGCCGTTGCGCCGGTCGTAGGCGGGTGACAAACCGGCGAGTTTTTCCAGGCTGGCATCGGCGCGCAGGTTGTTGTCGCGCGCCAGGCCACGATGAGGACTGATCAGGTCATCGAAAAAACCGCGTTGATAGGCCGCCTCCAGGCGTTGGTGGCTGACGAGGGTCAGTTCATCCTGGGCCAGGCGCTTGATCTGCCAGCGCTGGGCCATGGCTTCGCAGTGCTCGCCCATCGACAAACCGGTGCGCGGCTCGCCATTGCGCGGCAGCAGCGGCTTGAAGAACATTGACGGGCGCACCTTGAGCAAGTGCTTCAATTTGTCCCCCAGGCCCTTGGCGCGGTTGGCCGCGAGCAAGGTGTGGCGCAGGGATTCGTTAATGCCGATGGGCGCATCGGAGGTGGTGTCGGCGCCGCCGGCGATGCCCACCTCGATCTGGCCGAGGGCGATTTTATTCGCCACCAGCAGCGCGGCTTCCAGGCCTGTGCCGCAGGCCTGTTGCACATCGTAGGCCGGGGTTTCGGGAGACAGGGTGGTCGACAGCAGCGATTCGCGCGCCAGGTTGAAGTCCCGCGAATGCTTGATCACCGCGCCGGCGGCGAACTCGCCCAGGCGCTGGCCGTGCAGGTTGTAGCGGTCCACCAGGCCCTGCAGCGCGGCCACCAGCAGGTCCTGATTGCTGTCGTGGGCATAGACGGTATTGGAGCGTGCAAAAGGAATGCGGTTGCCGCCAATGATCGCCACACGGCGGGTGGCGGCCGGGTTGAAGCTGTAGTCACTCATTTAACGCTCTCTTTCCAAATGAACAGCCCGCGCATATGGGGTTTGTCGCCGGCAAAATTACGCACTTCGAACTCACGGCGCGGGCCGGGCATGGGGTGACTCCAGAGGGCGACCTGGCCGGGCAGGAAGATCGGCAACTTGAAGTCGCAATGGGCCTCGGCCTGGTCCAAACCGCCCGGCGGTTGCCGGGCGGCAAGCGCGCGACCCAGGGTCCACATGCCGTGGGCGATGGCGCGGCGAAAACCAAAGATCTTCGCGCCGATCATTGAGGTGTGAATCGGGTTGAAATCTCCGGAAACCTTGGCAAACCGTCGGCCCAGATCGGCCGGCAGCATCCAGCGTTGGGTACGTATCAGGCCCTTTTCCTGCAACGGCAACCCCGCGTCCCAAGGCTCGCCGACCGGGTTTTCGACATCCCGGCGCAGGTACAGGCTGTCGCTTTCCCATACCAGAGTGCCCGCGCCATAAGCCCGCGTGGCGATGCTCAGCGCCTGGCCCTTGGGGTGGGCGACCCAGCGTTCGCAATACACCTCCAGGCGCAGCGCCTGGCCCTCCTGCAAGCGCTGGTACTGCCGAATGCGGTTGGCCAGGTGCACCATGCCGCTGGCCGGGTACGGAAAACCCGGCCGTGTCAGCAGCATCAGGTGCAACGGGAACGCCAGCACGTGGGGATACGACAGCGGCACGCCCTGCTCGCGCCGGAATCCGCAGGCCCGGCCATACGCGGCGATGTCGGCAGCGGACAGTTCCACCGCCGAGCGCACCAGGCGCTCCCTGGGCAGCGTCGGCGCGCCGTCGAGCTTGGGTTTGCGCAGCGCGCGCAAGCCGTCCAGCAGCAGGCGCGTGCGTGAGGGCGGCGGATCGATGATCTGCGTTACATAGTCCATGGCGTCAGGCTCCCAGCAGACTTTGGCCGCATACGCGCACCACCTGGCCATTGAGCCCGCCCGAGGCCGGGTGGGCCAGCCAGGCGATGGTCTCGGCCACATCGATGGGCTGGCCGCCCTGACTCATCGAGTTCATGCGCCGCCCCGCTTCGCGAATCATCAGCGGGATCTTCGCGGTCATCTGGGTCTCGATAAATCCCGGCGCCACGGCATTCACCGTCACCTGTTGCGCCGCCGCACGCGGGGCCAATGCCTGCACCAGACCGATCACCCCGGCCTTGGAAGTGGCGTAGTTGCTTTGCCCAAGGTTGCCGGCGATGCCGGAAATCGACGATACGCACACAATGCGCCCGCCAGGGTTCACGCCCTGGTTTTCCAGCAGCGCATGGCTCAGTTGCAACGGCGCTTGCAGGTTGACCGCCAGCACACTGCGCCAGGCGGCTTCGGGCATTTTGGCGATGGTCTTGTCACGGGTGATACCGGCGTTGTGCACCACCACATCGAACGCGCCATATTGGCCGACATGGGCCAGCAGCAATGCGGCGGCATCCGCCGCGGTGATGTCCAGCGGCAACGCCGAGCCGCCGACGCTCGCGGCGGCCTGTTGCAGCGCATCCTGGGCCTGGGGCACATCCACGCACACCACATGGGCACCGTCGCGCGCCAATACCTGGGCGATGGCCAGGCCAATGCCACGGGACGCACCGGTGACCAACGCACGGCGGCCGGCGAAGGGGGCGTCCCAGTTGACGGCGGTGTGGCCGTCCACGGTTTTTTCCAGGCGCACCACTTGCCCCGACACATAGGCCGAGCGGCGCGACAGGAAGAAACGCAGGCTGCTGTCCAACGCGTCTTCGGCACCCGGTGCCACGTAGAGCAGTTGCACGGTGATCGCTCGGCGCAGTTCCTTGGCCAGCGAACGCACCAGGCCTTCCAGGGCGCGTTGGGCGATGGCCTGCGGCACGTCCCGGCAGTGTTCCGGCGCGGTGCCGAGTACCACCACGCGCGCATGCTGGCCGAGGCGCTTGGCGTTGGCGTGAAAGAATTCGTACAGCGCGTCCAGCTGTTGCACGTCGCTGACGTCCGTGGCATCGAACACCGCGCCCTGCACCTTGACCGTCGAGGGTGCCTGCAACGTCGCCGGGGTGGCGACGACGGTGTCGGTGGCGCTGAAAATGCGCTGCACCTCGCCGGTCAGGCGCCCTGCCCCGGCGATGATCACCGGGTTGGCCAACGCTTGCTGGCCGCTGCGGTGGCGTTGCAGCGGCAAGGGTTGCGGCAAGCCGACGGCCTGGGCCAGGCGACGGCCCCAGGGAGAATTGACGAATGAAAGGTAACTGTCACTCATAGGTAGTTCCACTCACAACACTGTGTTGGCCTTGTAAACCCGATCCCACACTGACCGCGTTCCTTCTCTAATTCACCGGCGCGTTTTCGCCCTGGCTGGTACGCCGCTTGGCGACCGGTTCCAACGCCTGCTTGCGCTGCTGCAATGCCTCCAGCAAGCCAAAGTCCTGCGCAAAGTCGTCCACCTGGATCGCGTGGTCGGCGTATTGCACGTAGCGTGCGAGCAATGCCTCGTCTTCATCGCTGATCAGGTCCAGCGCCCGTGCCTTGACACGCCAGGCGGTAAACGCCGTGGTGGAGATCGGCAACGGATCGATCAGGCCCTGCTTGATGGCGGGCTTGAGCCGGGCGTCGATCAACTCGACTTGCGGCAACAAACGGAAACCCAGCTCGCCGTAAGCCAATTTGTCGATTTCCGGACGTGGGATGTAGGAATCGGCCAGCAACCGGTCGCGGGTTTCGCCCGGTATCTGCACCACCTCGGCCACCCGTGCCAGCAAATGATCCGAGGGTTTGCGCAGCGGGATGCCGAACGGAAAGGTCAGGCCGCGCACCACGCTCGCTGCAGCTTTGGAGGGATAGTTATCGAGCACTTCGGCGAGGGCTTCATGGGCACGCAGCAAAGCATCCTGCGCCGACCAGTGCACCAGCGGCAGGTCGGCCTGGGGCCGGCCGTCATCCTCGAAGCGCTTGAGTACGCAGGACAGGATGTACAACTGCGACAGCATATCGCCCAGGCGCCCGGTGATACTCTCCTTGCGCTTGAGGGCCGCGCCCAGCACGCCCATGGAAATATCCGAAAGCAGCGCCAGCACTACCGACAGCCGATTGGCCTGGCGGTAGTAGGACGCCAGCGCCGGGTCAGTCTTGGCCGGGACGGAAATCAGCCGTCCACCGGTCAGCGCGTGCACCACTGCCCGTACGGTGTTGGCCAGCGCAAAGCTCACATGGCCGAACATTGCGCTGTCGAAGTCTTCCAGCGCCTTGCGTCGGTCCGGGTTGCGCGCCGCTTCCATCTCGCGGAACACATAGGGATGGCAGCGAATCAGGCCCTGGCCAAAGATGATCAGGCAACGGGTCATGATGTTCGCGCCCTCCACCGTAATGGCGATGGGGCTTTGTTGGTAGGCACGGGCCAGGAAGTTGTTCGGGCCCATGCAGATGCCTTTGCCGGCCACGATGTCCATGCCGTCATTGACGATGATCCGCGCGCGCTCGGTGACGTGGTACTTGGCAATCGCCGAGATCACCGACGGTTTTTCACCGGCATCCAGGGAGGCCACCGAGACCTTGCGCACCGCGTCGCACGCATATAAGTGCCCGGCCATGCGCGCCAGCGGCGCCTGTACCCCTTCGAACTTGCCGATGGGCAGGCCGAACTGCTTGCGCATCGCCGCATAAGCGCTGGTGCCGCGCACTGCGACTTTGCCCAGGCCGACGTTGGCCGATGGCAGGGAGATCGCGCGACCGGCGGCCAGGCATTCCATCAGCATGCGCCAGCCCTTGCCGACCTGTTCGCGGCCGCCGATCACCCACTCCAGAGGGATAAACACGTCCTTGCCGGTGGTCGGACCGTTCTGGAACACCGCGTTGAGTGGCCAGTGGCGGCGGCCGCTGTTCACACCGGGATGGGACGTTGGGATCAAGGCGCAGGTAATACCCAGCGAGCCTGGCGCGCCGAGCAAACCGTCAGGGTCTTCGGCGCGAAACGCCAGGCCGAGCACGGTCGCGATGGGCCCCAGGGTGATGTAGCGCTTGTCCCAGGTCACACGGAAACCCAAGACCTCCTCACCCTCGTGGGTGCCTTTACACACGATGCCCAGGTCGGGAATCGCCCCGGCATCCGAGCCGGCATACGGGCTGGTCAGGGCAAAACACGGAATATCTTCGCCACGGGCCAGGCGCGGCAGGTAGTAGTTGCGCTGGGCGTCGGTGCCGTAATGCAGCAGCAATTCGGCCGGGCCCAGGGAGTTGGGCACCATCACCGAAATCGCCGCCGCCGAGCAGCGCGTCGACAGCTTCATCACCACCTGCGAATGCGCGTAGTGGGAGAAGCCTTTGCCGCCGTACTGCTTGGGAATGATCATGCCCAGCAAGCCTGCGTCCTTGGTGTACTGCCAGGCCTCGGGAGACATGTCCTGCCAGACCTGGGTCGTTTCCCAGTCGTTGGCGATGTCGCACAGGGTTTCCACTTCATTGTCGAGGAACGCTTGTTCCTCGGCGCTCAGGCTCGCCGGCGCGGCGCGCAGCAGGCGCTGCCAGTCGGGCTTGCCGCTGAACAACTCGGCATCCCACCACACGGTGCCGGACTCGATGGCCGCGCGTTCCGTCTCGGACATTGCCGGCATGATCGTACGAAACAGCCCCAAAGCCTTGCTGGTCAACAGGGTGCGGCGCAGGGGTTTGATTGTCATCAACACGGCGGGCACCACCACCAGCACGGCCGCAACGGCGATGCCGACACCCGCGACCACGTTGAACAGATAACCGATTGCCAGCCAGACCAGGCCGACGCCCAGCCACAGCGCCGCGCGCGCCTGTCGATACGCCAGGGCAATCGCTGCTGCAAAGCCCACCAATAACCAGATAATCATGGGGATACCTCTATTCGATTCAGGGTACGGCCAATACGCGGAACGCTCGTGGTGAACGGCGGCGTAAAACCACACTACAAACTGCGTAACACAAATTCAAATTTTGTTTTGAAATTTTTATTTAATGCTGGGGCGAAAAAATAGCGGCTGAACGGGTCAGCCTTGGTTCCATCGACACGTACCAGCGGGTAAAGGCATCAAGATGCGCTTGATGCCCTCCCCATCAGCGATCAGAACGCGTAGGTGGCCGACAGGCTGACGACGTCACCCGACGACTCGGCCTTGCCATTGAGGCTGGCACCGCCGAGTCGATCCACGTTCTGCGTCTTGAGCTTGACCTCTTGCACGAACTGGTGGGAATAGGCCAGGTCAACACTCAGCCCCTTGATTGCCTTCACGTCGTAACCCGCCCCCAGGGACAGGAATGTGCGGTCGCCATCCGGGATCCGTGGGTCGCGGGTCGAATTGCGCGTCGGCGTCTGGTCCAGGGCGACACCCGCGCGCAAGGTCAACTCATCGGTCACGCGGTAGTCACCGCCGAGGGAGTACATCCAGGTGTCCTTATAGTTGTAGGGAATGGACACAATGGTATTGCCGCCGGATTTGAGCGTCAGGTCTTTAAATGATGACCACTGCGTCCAGGTCACGCTGGCGCCCAGGGTGAAACGGTCGTTGAACTGGTGCACCCAGTCCAGGCCGGCCGTGGCGGGAATATCCAGTTGGACACTGGCATGTGCGCCGTCCGGGGCCAATTCCAAGCCTGGGTAGGCGGTATTCACCAAGGTGCCGCTGCCGCCAAACGGGCTGGGCTGGGTCATGAGGTTGTAGGAAAACTGATCGGCGTACATGTTGTATTTGCCGGTCATTTTGTTCTTGATCTTGGCGTGGTAATTCAAGCCAAGGGTGTCTTGCTCAGTGGGCTTCCACACGATACCGGTAAACCAGCCGGCCGAAATATTGTCGACTTTGACGCGCATCAGCGCGTCGCCGACATCCGATGGAAAATTGATCCCGCCCAGCTCTGAATCGGACACTGCGGCGGCAGACAACAAATCGACGTTCTGGCTGACGAAGCCCTTGCTGTGCTGCACGATCACGCCACCACCAATGGAAAACTGATCGTTGACCTTGAACGACAGGGAGCCGGTCAAACCTACCGTTTCGATTTTGGTGTCCACGGCAAAGTCGCGCAGTTTCGAATCCTGATCCCAGGTGGAACGCATGCCTTGGGGAACGACCTGGCTCAAGCCGAAGGCGAACCGATCGCCCAGGGGCATCACCATAAAGCCCGTCGGCAACCAGGCAGTAAACCCACCTTGCCCACCGTCGTTGTTATTGACCGTGGTGGCCGCAATATCGGGAAAACCATTGGCGTCCAATGGCGTATTGGAAATCGGGTTGCCCGCATAATCGGAGGCGTCGCCCTTGTACTTGATTTTGATACGCGCGTAGTCGACGGTAAATTGCGCAACATTGTGATCGACAAAGGCCATGGCCGCCGGGTTGTTGTATGCCGAGCTGGGGTCGTTCTTGAACAGCGAACCACCGCCGAATGCCCTTCCCCACCCTGGCGCGCCGTAGGTAGGAGTGGAAAAGCCGCCGGCGTGAGCGGGCGTGGTCACCATCGCCCCGCCTATCAACGCCAGCCCCAGCAAAACCTGCACCTGTTGTTTCTTATTATTCATGCGGCACTCCTTAGTGTTATCTCTCTGAGCCAGCCCTGCCGGTTCAACTGGCGGCCCGCGACTCATGAACTGGCGCCTGCGACAGGCGCCAGTTTTCAACGGGTGATCAACCCTTCGTCCTCACGCGCTCTTCAAGGCACGATAGTCAGCGCTGGGCTTGGGGTAACGCTCAGGCTCACCACGGTGCAACTGCCGCTCAGAGCCTGGTTGCTCGCAGTCAACACGCCGCCGCTGTAACCCACGGCGATGGTCGACGGGCCGCAATTGGAGGCTGGATACAGAATCGAGCTGGCGATGGTGTAGCCGACGTTAGTCACCGAGCCCACAGCCGCGCCAGTGGCGGTCAAGGTCCATGGCAAACCGGTGATTTTTGGCAGCGCGCACAGGCCACCACCCGTGACCGCCACGCCAGTGATCTTGGCCACACCGGTCGCATCGACATTCCCGGTAAACGTAGCACCGCAGTTAACGGTGGCCTGGAAGGAAGAAGGTGATTTCACCGAGATCGTGCCTGGCGCGGTGAAGCTGGTATTCACTGGAGAGATGCTGTACGCGTTCGCCATGGAAGCCGCACCCATGCAAACAGTCAAAGCAGTCAACGACACGAGAGTTTTAAAGCTTTTCATTGTTTTTCCTCACATGTAATGGCGAGTCATTCGCCGGGGGTAATGGCCATGAACGAGAGGTCACGGTGAAACTGCAGAACTTCCCTTTCCAGCCAAATCTCAATTCAATTACCGCTGCACACATGGCGTGCGTTATTCGACAACTTTAAAAGTCGGCGGCATCTTGATCGACACCGTCTTGATCTTGCAGTCTTCGCCAATCGGTACATTGGCCGCTTCCAACTTGCCGGTGGCGTTGTCCCAGGTGCCATCGGCCGTCGAGGGCCCGCATTTACCACCGAGACCGAAGGCATGAACATCCACGCTGATCTTCGACATGGAGCCGCTTTTCGTATCCTTGGCGACCAGTACCCACGGCAAGTTGATGGCTTCGACCCGGCTGCACTTGAGGCCGCCGTCAAATTCAACTTTTTCGACATTCACCGAAGAGCCATCAGCCGCAACATTGCCCGCCACCTTGATGGTGCAATCGGCGCTGATCAGCGCGCCCTTGGAAAAACTGATGGGCCCCTGGGCCGTAAAGGCGCTGCCGGCCGGTTCGATGCGGGCGGCCTGGGCCTGGTGATAGGCAACCAGGCCCAGTGCGGCCAGCACGATATGGGCAGTGAACTTGGCGGGTGTGTGCATGGTGTACGTCCTTCCCATTCATTATTGTTGTTCGGGTCAAACCAGTTTCTCGGGGCGATAACAGCCAGCGCGGTATTCAAGCCCCGCGTCTGCAACTAACGTGTTACTTCGTTTAGAACGGCTTGGCGCTGTTGCTGTACTTCTCCAGATACTTCAAACGCTGTGACGGCTGGAGATTGGTCAGGGTGATATCCCCGGCATAGTGATTGATGACTCGATGATCCATTCGACGTCGCCACAAGTACGGTACATAGGCCCAGACAATCATGCTTGCGTAACCGTAGGGCAGTTGCGGCGATTCATCGAAGTGGCGCAACGACTGATAACTGCGTGTCGGGTTGGCATGGTGATCGGAGTGCCGTTGCAACTGGAACAGAAAGATATTGGTGACAATACGATTACTGTTCCAGGAGTGCCGTGGCGAACAGCGCTCATAACGACCGTTGGGCAACTTCTGGCGTTTAAGGCCGTAGTGCTCGACGTAGTTCACCACTTCCAGCAACGAGAAGCCGTAGATGCCCTGGATGACCAGAAACGGAATGACCGCCGCGCCCAGCCAGGCAATCATCGCGCCCCACAACACCACGCTGTACATCCAGGCACTGAGCACGCCGTTCTTCCAGTGCCACACCGGCAGGCCGAGTTTGCGCAGGCGTTCGCGCTCCAGGTTCCAGGCCGACTGTGCGCTGAACCACACCGAGCGCGGCAGGAACGCCCAGAAACTCTCACCCAGGCGCGAACTGGCCGGATCTTCCGGGGTGGCGACACGTACGTGATGGCCACGGTTGTGCTCGGTGTAGAAATGCCCGTAGAACGTCGGGGCCAGGGTGACTTTGGCCAGGAACACTTCCAGCGCGTTGGGCTTGTGCCCCAGTTCATGGGCGGTGTTGATGGCGATGCCGGTGGCGGCGCCCGTCGACATGGCCATGCCCAGGTAGGTGAACCAGCCTGGCGCGCCATGCAGTTGAGCGCGGGCAGTGATGTAACTGGCCGCATGAGACAGCCAATGGGAGGGATCGAGACCGGCACTGGCCTGCACCAACCCGCCCTGGATGATCCATTCGATGCCGCCGGCGGCCAGCCAACCGGTGATCACCACCGATGAGATGACCAACAGCACGCCGGTGTAGACGATCCAGCGGTAGTAGCGTTGGGATTCAAGGTGACCTACGGCGGATTCGGGCGGGTTGCTCACGTCTTCGCCGAGCAGGCCGTCGATCAAGGGGATGAGACCGAAGATCACCAGTACGCCCACCCACCACAACGACTGGATGCCGGTGCTGATCGCCAGGGCGCCGGACAATAGCGGCGTGGCCAGCGGCATGATGCCCAGCCACCACAGGTGACGCTTGCCGTCGGCCCACACGGTGGGTGCTGCCAGCGTCGGGTTCATGACAGCCTCCGGATAAGGCAAGCGGCCAGGGAAGACAGATTCAGGGAGCACTGGGCACCCCGAAAAATCAACCATGCGATAAAAGACGTTTTTTTCATTTTTATTCGCTCTTAGGCATTTCAAAAATCATTTCAAAATAAATATTGAAATATTTTTTTAAATAAATAGCGCGGAACCGTTAGGTCGTCAACTATTTTTTCGAGCCCTTTCGGACGTGACCGGGCAGTCTCTTTTTCAACCCCTGGGCCAGCCGTCTAGAGCAAGTGTTTCAGACCGTGCGACCGGCAACGAATGTGAGGTTTATTGGTTCGAGAGGGCAAAAGGCGGGTGCAGGATCGTGGCGTTCTGCACCGACTGTGCACGCTTGGCCACCTGTTGAACCGCTTCAACGACACACGCCGTGGCGGTGATGGGCAGCATGTGACCGCGCCCTTGCACCAGTTGCAGCTTGAGGCCCGGGACCTTGTCGGCGAGGGCCTGGCCGTGCCTCCTAAAGTCCAGCACCGTATCCTGCGCGCCATACACCAGACCGATGGGCAAGCGCAGCTGCGGGTAGCGCTCGACCAGGCGTGGCAGGTGATCGTTGACCAGCGCTATCTCACTGGAGGCGGCATAGAAGTTGGCGGGACGCATACCCAGCAGCCCACCGCCACGGGTGGCGAAATCGTCCGGGGCCGGGTCCGGCGCGAACACGCCCTTGACCACTGAACGCCTTGTCAGCAGACCTATCGGAACGGTCAAGGTGTGAGCGACCCAGCGACGCAGCCACGCCGGTCTCACCGCCAGCGACCAGAACACCACGGGCAACATGGGTTGGGGGTGGGTCAGCGGGGCCACCAGGACCAGGCCGGACACCGCCTCGGGATGATCAAGGGCCAACGCCAGGGCGATCGCCCCACCCAGGGAATGCCCCAACACCAGCGGTTTATCCAGGCCCAACGTGCTGATCAAAGCTGCGATTTGCCGCGCCTGGGCCGGCAGGTCCGCAGCGGTGCCTTTGTGGCGCGTGGAATAACCTGACCCCGGTCGGTCGAGGGTGATGACGCGAAAATGCTCGCGCAACTGGCCGGACAAGGCATAGGTCAGGTTGCGACTGCTGCCCATCAACCCGTGGATCATGACCACCGGCGGTCCGTCGCCCTCCTCGTAATAATGAAAGCGCTCGCCATCCACGTCGACAAAGCGCCCGGTGCTCGGCACCGCCGCTTCAATACGCCGCGTCATCCACGTACTGAAGCCCCACAACAGCGCGCTTGCGCCCGCCGCAGCGGCAATCCATTCCACAGCCATAGCTCGGTCCTCTGCTTCCCTGCGGCTGGTCACCCGACCGGAATTGATCGGGGCCACAGCCATCGCCCATTCCCTGGCCCCGAACCCGTACATGAGGTGCTCGTCCGTCGGACAAGACCTACAGAAGACATACGGCCCTAGCGTAAGCGATATTTTCAGGTAGATTATTTAAAATCTTTTTTAAAATAATTAATTCAATTTTCCTTTGCAATGGTGTTTTATCCGAAAGACAAAACAAAAACAGGAGCACATCCGATGCCCACGAAGGACAGCCTATGAATGCCCACAATGATTTGATCGACATCGCCATCATCGGCTCAGGCTTTGCCGGCCTGTGCATGGCCATCCAACTCAAACAGGCCGGGTTTACCGACTTTTTTATCGCCGAGCAGGCCGATAGCCTGGGCGGTACCTGGCGAGACAACCACTACCCCGGCTGCGCCTGCGACGTGCAGTCCCATGTGTATTCGTTTTCCTTTGCACCCAACCCGGAGTGGACACGCCAGTTCGCACCGCAGGCGGAAATCCGCGCCTACCTGGAGCAATGCGCCACGCGCTTCGGGTTGGCGCCCTACCTGCGTTTCGGCATGGGCCTGCAGCGTGCGGTGTTCGATGAGTCGCAGCAGCGCTGGCAGTTGAGCTTCGGCGACGGTCGCCAGGTGAGTGCGCGGGTACTGGTGTCCGGCATGGGCGGCCTGTCGCGTCCGGCGTTGCCGGATATTCCAGGGCTGGACAGCTTCAAGGGCAAGGCCTTCCACTCCCAGCAGTGGGACCACGACTACGTCCTGAAGGGCAAACGCGTGGCGGTGATCGGCAGCGGTGCCAGCGCCATTCAGTTTGTGCCGCAGATCGCACCGCAGGTGGCGCACCTGGATCTGTTCCAACGCACGCCGCCGTGGATCATGCCCAAGCCCGACCGGCGGATTTCCAGCACCGAACGCTGGCTGTTCAAGCACCTGCCCTTTACCCAACGCCTGGTCCGCAGCGCCTTTTACTGGGCGCTGGAAGGCCGCGTGGTGGGCTTTGCACTGAACCCACGGCTGATGAAAATGGTGCAGAAAGTCGCCCTGCGCCACCTGCATAAGCAGGTGGCACGTCCTTCCCTGCGCAAGACGCTGACGCCGAACTACACCCTCGGCTGCAAGCGCGTGCTGATCTCCAACGACTACTACCCGGCGTTGTCGCGCAGTAATGTCGAAGTGGTCAGCGACCGCGTGCTGCGTGTCGAAGCCGACGGCGTGATCACCGCCGACGGTATCAAGCACCCGGCCGATTGCCTGATCTTCGGCACCGGCTTCCAGGCCACCGACCCCCTGCCCCGCGACTGCATCATCGGCCGCGGCGGCGTCGACCTGATGGACAACTGGCGCGAGGGTGCCCACGCCTACAAGGGCACCACCGTGCCGGGCTATCCCAACCTGTTCCTGATCATCGGGCCCAACACCGGCCTGGGGCACAATTCGATGATTCTGATGATCGAGGCCCAGGTCACCTACATCCTAGACGCGCTCAAGCAGATGCAGCGCCATCGCATCGCCACGGTGGACGTCAAACCCACGGTGGAAAGCGCCTATAACCGCGACCTGCAGGACAAGCTCAAGCGCACCATCTGGAACACCGGCGGCTGCCAGAGCTGGTACCTGGACCCACGCACCGGCAAGAACACCACCCTGTGGCCGGGTTCGACCTGGCGCTTCAAACAACTCACCCGTCAATTTGCACTCAAGGACTATGTGGTCGACCTGCTGCCAGCCACCCCACCGCTGGCGTCCCCCCACCTCCGTGCAGAAGGGAGCCTGACATGAAGACATTCAACGGTCGCGTGGCGGCCATTACCGGCGCGGCATCCGGCATGGGTCGTGCGTTGGCCCTGGCGCTCGCGCGGGAAGGTTGCCACCTGGCATTGGCCGACAAGAACGCTCAGGGTCTGGCTCAGACCCTGGACTTGATCAAGACTTCAACCCTGTCACCCGTGTTGGTCACCACCCAGGTGCTTGACGTGTCGGACCGCCAGGCCATGTACGCGTGGGCCGCGCGCTGCATGGCCGAACATGGCGAGGTCAACCTGGTGTTCAACAATGCCGGGGTGGCGCTGTCCAGTACCGTGGAAGGCGTGGACTATGCCGATCTGGAATGGATTGTCGGCATCAACTTCTGGGGCGTGGTGCATGGCACCAAGGCGTTCCTGCCGTACCTGAAGGCCAGCGGCGACGGCCATGTGATCAACACCTCCAGCGTGTTCGGCCTGTTCGCGCAACCCGGCATGAGCGGCTACAACGCCACCAAGTTCGCGGTGCGCGGGTTCACCGAGGCGCTGCGCCAGGAGCTCGACCTGCAACGCTGCGGCGTCTCGGCCACGTGCGTGCACCCCGGCGGCATTCGCACCGATATCTGCCGCAGCAGCCGGATCGACGCCAACATGACCGGTTTCCTGATCCACAGCGAACAACAGGCCCGTGCCGATTTCGAAAAGCTGTTTATCACCGACGCCGACGAGGCCGCAAAAGTAATCCTGCATGGCGTGCGCAAAAATAAACGCCGCGTGCTGATCGGCCGCGACGCCTACTTCCTCGACCTGCTCGCCCGCTGCCTGCCGTCGGCCTATCAAGCGCTGGTGGTGTTCGCCAGCAAGCGCATGGCCCCCAAAGCCCGCACGCCGGTATTCGAAACCAACGACGAGCCCCGCCTCTGAACAGGAGCACACCCCATGCTACCCATCCGTCGCGATATCCGCTTTGCCCTGCCCGCCGAGCGCATCACCAACTGGCACGAACAGGGCCCGTTCATCACGCATTTTTTCAACGCTTTGTCACTGCTGTTTCCCCAGGGCGAACTGTTCTTCATGGACAGCGTGCGCCACTATCGCCAGCGCATCGACGACCCGCAATTGAAAAAACAAATCCAGGGTTTCATCGGCCAGGAGGCCATGCACAGCCGTGAACACGTAGCCTACAACGACCTGCTCCAAGCGGCGGGCCTGCCGGCGCACACCCTGGATCGCCGACTGAAATTCATCCTCGACCTGCAAAAAAAACACGTCGCACCGTCGTTCAATCTGGCGATCACCATTGCCCTTGAACACTACACGGCGATGCTGGCCGAGATCCTGCTGAGCGACCCGTCACGCTTCGGCAATTCGCTCAAGGGTTATCAGCAAATGTGGTATTGGCATGCCCTCGAAGAAACCGAGCACAAGGCTGTGGCGTTTGATGTGTGGAACCGCGTGATCAAGCCCGGCCCCATGCGCTATCTGCTGCGAACCGGGGCCATGCTCACTACGACGGTATTTTTCTGGCTGGTGGTGCTGGATTTCCACATGCGCCTGTTGGTTGCTGACCGCAAGTCGGGCGGACATCTCAAAGGTTTCTGGCGCATGCTGAAGTTTCTTTACGGCCCCAAGGGAGTGTTCCCACGGATGCTTAGGCCATGGCTGCACTACTTCAAGCCGGGTTTCCATCCGTGGGACCACGACAACCGCGCGCGCCTGGCGGGTATCGACAGGTTGGTCGAGGAGATCGAGCAGACTCGGCGCGGCTACCAATCGGCTTAGTTTTTTCGACGAAGCGTTTTTTCATTTTTTTGCAGCCACATCAATTAGTTAGCCACTGAGTAAGTGCCATTCAAATCCGTCCCCTTTTCGATGGTCCCCTTTTCGATGCTGAGCATTAAACCCCACTGATAAGAAACCCGCCGAGACAGGCTGTGTGAAAACACACTGATGGTGGTTCCAGCAAACGCCCCGACTTGTTCGGGGCGTTTGCGTTTGTGCTCAC